>JACOTM010000067.1 GCA_016178305.1 Flavobacteriia bacterium
TTGGAATCCTGGCAAGTTTCCAGACTCTGAATATTGCCAGTGCAGGATTCTTGAATCGTTGATGCATTCTGGTTTTCGGGAATAGGCTGCAATCCAAAATTTGTAGTCTTTAAAATAATCTTTAAATTTTGTTTCATAGAAATTTAAAGAGGTGTATATAATAGGACGCATTCCTGTTTTGTTTTCAACAGCTTTTAGCCAAATTAACATTTTTGCTCTTAAGTCGTCGTCTGAAAACCCTTCCGTTTCTACGTCTAAAACTGGAGGTAAATCAACTTCTCTTTTTTTCCAATAATTTAAAAAATGATTGACTTGTGGTAGGGGGGCATCTTTAGAGGAAAAAAAATGATAAGCCCCATTAGGAATACCTCGATTATTTAAAGAGTTTCTATTGGAATCCCAACGAGTATCAACATGTGTACTTCCTTCCGTTGCTTTACAATAAACAAATTGAATAATTGTATCAAATTTTTCTTGATTAAATAAGATATTCCAATCAATAATTCCTTGATGATGCGAAATGTCAATTCCAAAAGATTCGAATCCTTTAGGGATTTGTTGAACAAAAGTATCTTTATTAATTTTTTTTGTCGAAAATTTAAGGTATATAAATAGACCAACAATAAGAATTAAAAAAGTAAAGTATATCCAAAATCGTTTTGATTTTTTTGTTGATTTTTTTTTCGACTTTGAACTTCTAGGTTTAGAAATTTTTCTTTGCTTGGCCATTAACAATTTAGATTATTTGAGTACAAATTTCGTAAATGTCTATGAAAATAAA
Source organism: Flavobacteriia bacterium (assembly GCA_016178305.1). GTDB lineage: Bacteria > Bacteroidota > Bacteroidia > Flavobacteriales_D > Crocinitomicaceae > CAIUKX01. Next base: position 782 of record JACOTM010000067.1, read on the forward strand.
AAAGCTCCTCAAAAGAGAAGCTTTCCAATATGTTGAGAAGATAATTCTTATTTAGCAGCTTGAGCAGCCAAAGAAGCAGCACTTCTTTTTTCTCTAATACGAGCTGATTTACCAGTTCTTTCACGGAAGTAGAAAATACGAGCGCGACGAACAAATCCTCTTTTGTTAATTACGATGTCTTCAATGAAAGGAGAAGCAATTGGAAAGATACGTTCTACACCAATGTTTCCAGACATTTTACGAACAGTAAAAGTTTCAGTAACACCTGAACCACGACGTTGAATAACAACACCTTGGTATTGCTGAATACGCTCTTTGTTACCTTCTTTAATTTTATATGAAACAGTTACAGTATAACCACTTTTGAAAAAAGGGAAGTTTTTTACTTCAACTAATTCGTTCTCAATTTGTTTTAAAATATCCATGACTCTTAATTTCTATATTTCCGCGTAATTCGGGGTGCAATATTACGAATAATTTCTCAGTTTCAACAAAAAACTGTCAAAAAAAATGAGAAATTTTTTCTTTCGAGCGTAAAAGTACAGTTTATATACGATAAATCAGTACTATTTTGAAATTTTGTTTTATATTTCAACCTTTGTTTTGATTGAAAAAGAAAAATTATTTGAACAATCGATGTGATTTTGATAATAAAGTTAGAGTGAAGAAATGGAAAAGATAATAATAGGAAGAAAAGATAAAGTTGATTTACCTGATTTTGGTTTGGAAAACATTCATGTAAAAGTGGATTCAGGAGCTTACTCTTGTTCGATTGATTGTCATTATTATCAAGAAATTGAACAAGAGGGAAGAAAAGTTCTAGAAGTAATTTTTTTAGAAGATAATCATGTTTTATATACTGGTGGATGTTTTTATTTTCCAGAATTTAGAATGAAACGAGTTAAATCTTCCATTGGACTTGTTCAGGATCGGTATTTTATTAAAGGGAAAATTATCATTTTTGGAAAAGAATATGAAACGGAATTTTCGTTGTCTAAAAGACATGAAATGAAAAATCCAATTTTGATAGGAAGAAAATTATTGAATAATCAATTTTTAGTTGATTCTTCTCAGGTAAATTTATCTTATAAATTAAAGAAGAAAGTTAAGAAATAAATCTTATTTTTAATATACTTTCGCATTTTGTAAGCGTATTAGTACACATATTGAATTATAGAAACGAATGAAAATTGCCATATTATCCCGAAACCCCAATTTGTATTCTACTCAAAGATTAGTAGAAGCAGCTAGAAATAGAGGTCATGAAGCCAATGTGATTGACCATTTGAAATGTAATATTGAAATAGAACATACAGGACCTTCTTTGTATTATGGAGATAACTATCTAGAAGGCTATGATGCTGTTATACCTAGAATTGGGGCTTCTGTAACATTTTATGGTACTGCAGTAGTGCGACAATTTGAAATGATGAATGTCTTTTCGGCTGTTGGTTCAAGAGGGATTATTCATTCAAGAGATAAATTGAGATGTTTACAAGTTCTTTCAAGAGAAGGATTAGGATTACCGAAAACGGTGTTTACGAATTACTCTCGAAATGTAGAACATGTCGTTGAATCTGCTGGTGGGGCACCTGTAGTCTTGAAATTATTAGAAGGAACTCAAGGCTTAGGAGTTGTTTTGGCTGAAAATCAAAATGCAGCACAATCAGTTTTGGAAGCGTTTAATGGTTTAAAAGCTCGGGTAATTGTTCAAGAGTTTATTCGAGAAGCAAAAGGAGCAGATGTTCGAGCTTTTGTTGTAGATGGTGAAGTTGTAGGGGCGATGAAACGTCAAGGTAAACCAGGTGAATTTCGTTCAAATTTACATCGAGGAGGTAGTTCACGAATTATAGAATTGACGGAAGAGGAAAAAGATACAGCGATTAGAGCAGCAGCAACTGTTGGATTAGGTATTGCAGGGGTCGATCTTTTGCAATCAGAAAGAGGACCATTGGTGTTAGAAGTTAATTCTTCTCCAGGATTAGAAGGGATTGAAAAAACAACAGGTACAGATATTGCTGATAAAATTATCCAATATATAGAACGTAATGTTCAAAAAAGCTAATTCTTTTGGCAATTAAAATAATTTAGAATTTTCATGACTTTAAAGCATAAAAAATTTAGTATCCTTAATCAAGAAATTCTCCCAGGTAGAGGTGCTCAATTGAATTTAGAAGTTGCACATTTACATACACATACACCTGTTCAAGTACCTGTGATTGTAGAAAGAGGAAAAATTGATGGGCCAGTCGTTTTGTTAATGGCCGGGATGCATGGAGATGAAATCAATGGCATGGAGATTATTCGAAGAATTATTCGAAAAGGATACCATAAGCCAATGGCGGGAATCATTATATGTATTCCTGTGTTTAATATTTTTGGATTTTTAAATGTTATGCGCGTTTTACCTGACGGAAGAGATTTAAATAGAAGTTTTCCAGGTGCAAAAAATGGTTCTTTGGCAAGTCAATTTGCATATCATTTTATGAAAGAAATTGCTCCTAAAGTAGATTATGTAATTGATTTTCATACTGGTTCAGCTCAACGAAACAATATGCCTCAAATTAGGTGTGTTTTTAAAGATGCTGTAAGTTTGGAATTGGCAAAAATTTTTAACCCTCCGTTTATTATTCATTCTGCATATATCTCGAAGTCGATTCGTGAAAGTATGCATAAAAGAGGAAAGAAAATTTTACTATTTGAAGGAGGAAAAACAAACAGTATCGAAGAAGCAATTGTGAAAGAAGGGATTGATGGAATCAAACGATTTTTGACTCATTTAGAAATGCGTACTTTTAAAGAAGTTGGAGATCAAAGATTGCCCGTCTATATCAAAGATCATAAGTGGTTGAGAGCACCAAATTCTGGTATGTTTCAAGCAGCTGTGAAAAATGGAGATTCTGTTGAAATCGGTACTATTTTAGGAATGGTAACAGACCCTTTTGGTAAAATTGAAAAGAAAATTAAATCACCAATGGAAGGTTTTATTTTTTGCATTAATGAATCTCCTGTTGTGAATAAAGGGGATGCTATTTTTCATATTGGCGTGAAAATAGAAGATTTATAAATAGGGGGATTTCCTTACCAAAAAAATTAAAAGCACACGATACAAAGAGATTTATTAATTTTGTAGAATATTCAATAATAAGAAAGCGAATGTCTGTACATACAAATGTGAAGAAAGTAACGACGCATACGTTGCAAGAAATGAAAAATACTGGAAAAAAAATAACTATGTTAACAGGTTACGATTTTTCAATGGCACGTATCATTGATTCTGCAGGCATTGATGTTATTTTAGTTGGTGATTCAGCTTCCAATGTAATGGCAGGTCATGAAACAACTTTGCCGATAACTTTAGATCAAATGATTTACCATGCTTCTTCAGTAGTTCGGGCTGTCAATAGGGCTTTAGTTGTTGTAGATATGCCGTTTGGTTCTTATCAAGGAAATTCGAAAGAAGCATTGTCTAGCGCCATTAAAATAATGAAAGAATCTGGAGGTCACGCCGTGAAAATGGAAGGAGGTAGAGAGATTATTGAATCGATTAATCGTATTTTAACAGCTGGTATTCCGGTAATGGGACATTTAGGTTTAACTCCTCAATCCATTTATAAATTTGGAACTTATGTTGTTCGGGCAAAAGAAGAAGAAGAAGCAAATCGTCTAATAGAAGATGCAAAAGCATTAGAAGAAGCAGGTTGTTTTGCCATTGTGTTAGAGAAAATCCCAGCTCATTTGGCTACAAAAGTTGCAGAATCTATCCATATTCCTATAATTGGTATTGGAGCAGGGAATGGTGTGGATGGACAAGTGTTAGTGGTGCATGATATGTTGGGGATTAACAATGAATTTAGTCCTAGGTTTCTTCGTAAATACAATAATTTGTACGAGCAGATGATGAAGGCATTTCAAGAATATATTGAGGATGTTCAATCAGGAGATTTTCCAAATGAGAAAGAGCAATATTAATTTTTTTAGTCATAAGGCAATAGTTATTAGTCAATAGTGACGGCTATTAAAAATATAAAATTAACAGATTTAAGCGTAGTCGAAGTCCAAAATTCAAAATTTATAATTCAAAATTAATCAAAGGTGCTTGAAATTTTACATGAAGATAATCACGTTATTGTAGTCAATAAAAAGGCTTCGGATATAGTTCAGGCGGATAAAACGCAGGATCGGACTTTAGGGGATGATGTAAAAGAGTATATCAAAGAAAAATACAATAAACCGGGAGCAGTTTTTTTAGGGGTGGTTCATCGATTGGATCGTCCAACGAGTGGAGCACTTGTATTTGCAAGAACCTCTAAAGGATTGACTCGCTTAAATGAGCAGTTCAGAGAGCGAAATACCAAGAAAACATATTGGGCTATTGTTGAAAATGAGCCTCAAGAAAAAACTGGTACATTGATTCATTTTTTGAAAAAGAATGAAAAACAAAATAAATCTTATGCAAGTCTAGAAGAAACTTTAGGGTCAAAAAAAGCATCTTTAGAATATAAATTAATTGATAAATCGGACAAATATTTTTTATTGGAAATTGAATTACATACAGGGAGGCATCACCAAATCCGGTCTCAATTAGCAACTATTGGTTGTATCATTAAAGGAGATGTGAAGTATGGTGCAAGACGTTCCAATCCGGATGGTTCTATTTGTTTACATGCACGATATTTAGAGATAAATCATCCAACAACCAAAGAATTAATTAAAATTACGGCACCTGTACCCAATGAACCTATTTGGAAATTTTTTGAAGAAAGAAATTGAGTCTCATTCATATTAAATAAGAAGCTGGTAATTTAATTATCAGCTTTTTTTGTTTTAGTATATTGAATTTCAATTGTTTAATTTGGTTTATGAAAAATAAATAGTACTATGTATTGCATAATACTAAATAAAACATATATCTTTGTATAAAACATTGATGTTATGAGTTTAGAAAACACACAAGCTCAAATGCGAAAAGGGATTTTAGAATTTTGTATTCTTTCGATTTTAGAGAAAAGAGAAGCGTATCCATCTGAAATTCTGGAAACATTAAAAGAGGCTAAATTAATAGTTGTAGAGGGAACACTTTATCCTTTGTTGACGCGTTTGAAAAATTTGGAATTGCTTTCATATCGATGGGAAGAGTCTAATTCAGGACCACCTAGAAAGTATTTTACATTGACTGAGGAAGGAAAGTTTTTCTTAGAAGGTCTAAAGAAAACATGGTCAGAATTAAATACAGCAGTAACCACAATTATAAATTAAAAGATTATGAAAAAAACAGTTTCAGTAAATATAAAAGGCATCAATTTTTTAATAGAAGAAGATGCTTACGAATTATTACAGTCCTATATGAAAAGGCTGGAAAGTAGTTTGAAAAATGAAAAGGGAAGTAAAGAGATAATTGAAGATATTGAATATCGTATTTCTGAATTGTGCTCTCAATCACTTATTAATTCGAAACAAGTTGTAGAACTTGAGGATATTGAATTAATAATTAATACTTTAGGGCAGCCAGAAGAATTTATTGAAGGAGAAACAGCTTTCACAGAAGAAAAAATACATGAGCAGACAACAAATAATACTGATTCTAATAATTTTGATTCAAAACAAGGGAAACGATTATTTAGAGATGTCGAAAATGGAAAAATAGCTGGTGTATGTAGTGGGATTTCAAGCTATTTGAATTTAGATGTCATTGTTGTAAGGGTGCTTTTTTTGGTTGTTTTTTTTCTAGGTGGTTTCAGTATTCCTTTATATATCATTCTTTGGATAATTACACCAAAAGTAAATACATCAATAGATCGATTGAGAATGCAAGGGAAACCGATAACGGTAGATTCTGTTAGAGAAGAAGTTGAAGCAGCAGCCCATCGTTTTGAAAATGAAACAAAATCTTTCGCAAATAAAATTAGAAATAATGATAATATAAGTAATAGAATATCAACTATTGGTCGTTTGGTTGCTGTGATCGTTGGAGTTGGAATGGTCGTGGTAGGTGTTGCTATTTTAGTTTTTTTAGTAGTTTTTGGTTTTTTTGATGTCCAATTTATACCTGCTCAAACAGAATTTGGATTTTTATCATTTTCAACTTTAGGAGAGTTAATGATTGAAAATGATTCTGATTTATTTTGGATGAGGCTATGCGCTTTTATTGTAGGATTTTCGATTGTGTTATTTTTATTTGTTTTAGGTGCCAAATTAATTTTTAATTCAAAAAGTAAATGGATTAATTTGTGTTTATCATCTTTGTTTTCTATCGGATTAATCGGAATAATTATATGTATTGTTTTTGGAGTGAAGACAGGAAGAAATATGGCAATAGATGGCGAAATTCAACGGAAAATTTTAGATATTAATTGTGAAAATATTCAGATTGAACCTAAAGTTTCTTCAAAAGAATCAAAAGGGGAATTTGTTACGAAACATGAAAGTTCGGAAGGCTTTATCTCAATAAAAGGAAATAAAATAAAAGAATCTGGTATTCAATTCAGATATAAAACATCTTCAGATAGCTTATATCATGTATATCAAGAGTTTAGTGCTAGAAGTTATACGCTGCAAAGTGCATTGTTGAAAGCTAAACATATTAAGCATTTTGTTTCTTACAAAGATAATGTACTAATCGTTTCAACAGGTTATTCTTTTCCTAAAAGTGATAAATTGAGAGATCAAGATGTTACAATTGTTATTGAAATTCCTAGTGGTAAAACTGTAAAAATGCCTCATCATACGATTTTTTTAGGAACAAATAATTCTGACGAAGATATCAATGATCCTTATTATGAAGAAGAAGGAGAAATGTATTTTGATGGAGCTTATTATCATTGGAATTAGTTAGTTGGAAATCGTAATTTTATAGAGCTATAATTTTTTAAAAATCCATAAAATAGCTGTTTTTAAGTTGTGTAAGATGTTTTTTTGAGTTTTGGAAATCGTAATTTAAAGAAATTAAAATTAAACGTTTAGTTGTTGTTTTTATTACACTTGTGGTGCAAAACTGTTAAATTATAAAACTAAACTATGAAAACTCTGTTGTTATTAACGGAAGAAGCTATTTTTTGTAATATCTCCAAATTACAAAAATCGAAGAGATTTTTTCTGATCTCTTCGATTTATAAATTTTTCTTAGGACAATCAAAACATGGTTTTCAGATGTTATTTTAATTCTCAAATTAAAATATTATGAAAAACTACTCTCTATTTCTACTTTTTCTATTTTCTTTTGTTTTTCCTTCAAATTCTCAATTAATAATTACGCCAAATGTTGGTAATACAGGAGTAATTAATACTGTAGGAGGGACAGGAATTGTTGTTTCAAATGTAACAATTAATTGTGGAAGCAATTCTTATGGAACATTTTCAAATGGTAATAATGCTGGTTTGGGATTAGGTACAGGACTGATATTGACAACAGGACAAACTTCTCAAATAAATTCGAATGGAACGAATCAAAATGATGATTTTGATATTGAGTTGGGTACTTTGTCTAATGATCCTCAATTAACAAGTGTAATAGGTTCAGGTGTTAATATTTTTGATCCATGCATTATTGAATTTGATGTAGTGCCACAATGTGGTTTAATCAGTATTACTTTTGTTTTTGGTTCAGATGAATATACGAATTATGTGAGCGCAGGATTTAATGATGGCTTTGGTTTTTTTGTAACTGGACCAAAGCCTACAGGTGGAAATTATACGAATACAAATATTGCAACGTTACCAAATGGCACAATAGTCAGTATTGATAATGTTAATACAACGATGAATCCAACTTTTTTTACGAATAATAATAATGGAAGTTTTCTGAATCATTTGGATGGATTTACACATGTATTAACCCCAACAATTGCTGTAATTCCCTGTCAAACATATCATTTTAAATTAGCTATTGCAGATGCCGCAGATGCAAACATTGACTCAGCAGTTTTGATTGATATTATTCAATGTAGTAATCCGTTAGTTGTAGCAACTTCTTCAACACCTGATCATTGTGGGAATGGTATCGGTACTGCTGCTGTAACGACAACTGGTGGAACAGGTCCTTTTCAATATAGCTGGTCTCCTACTGGTGGAAATAATTCGACGGCACAAAATTTACAAAGTGGAACATATACGGTAACGGTAGTGGATGCATTAGCTTGTACACCTAATTCTACTTCTACCGTTGTTGTTGGGAATACGGGAATTATTCCAACGGTTGTCGTTCCTGCCAATATTGTAGCTTGTAATGGGCAACAAGTCAATTTAAATAATTTTTCAAGTTCTCAAACTGGAACAACATTTTCATGGACCAATTCAAATCCATCAATAGGTTTACTTGCTAATGGAATAGGAGGGCAACCGGCATTTTTAGCAATAAATACAGGGAATACCCCTCAAATTGCAACAATTACAGTTACTCCAAGTATTACGGGTGAATGTCCAGGTGTTTCAAGTTCTTATACGATTACAGTTATGCCAACACCAATAATGAATCCTATTTCAAATATTATTGTGTGTGCAGGAACAATGATTACAGTATCCACATTTTCCAGTTCTGTAGCAGGTACATCTTATAATTGGACGAATTCAAATGTTGGTATAGGATTATCAGCTAATGGAAGTACAAGTATCAATCCATTCACTTCTGTCAATGCAACCAATAACCAGTTAGTTAGTTCTATTTCAATTGTACCATCAGCAAGTTCTTGTATTGGAGTACCAATTAATTTTACGATAAGTGTAAATCCAAATCCAATTGTTAATCCAATCAGTAATGTAATTGATTGTGTAGATAATGTTATTTTAGGTAGTGCTTTTACAAGTACACCTATAGGAGCTTCTTTTTCTTGGGTCAATTCCAATCCTTCAATAGGGTTAGCAGCTAATGGAAATATAGATTATATGTCTTTTACAGGGATGAATAGTGGAAGCATTTCGAATATTGCCACTGTTTCAGTTACGCCAACTTTAGGTGTTTGTGTAGGTCCTGCTTTGAATTATACCATTACGATTTCTCCAAAACCTATAATGACTCAACCTGATAATATTTCTATTTGTGCAAATCAAAATATTATTATTCCTGTTTTCACTTCAATTCCGAACACTGGAGTGAATTATTCTTGGAGTAATTCAGATGCATCAATTGGTTTACCGTTAAATGGTATAGGGAATATTACTTCTTTTACGGGGAATAATTTAGGTGTAAATTCAATTTTTTCTACAATTAATGTGATACCTTCTATTGGTCAGTGTCAAGGAAGTACACAATCTTTTACGATTGAAATATTACCAATTCCATCAATGAATCAGCCTAGTTCTATTACTGTTTGTCCGAATGAGTTGATAAGTCCAGATTTATTTGTAAGTACACCTATGGGGGCAACTTTTACATGGACCAATTCAAATTCAAGTATTGGTTTAGTTTCCAATGGAAGTTCTTCAATTTCTCCTTTTACTAGTATTAATTCTACCAATCTTATTCAGAATTCACAAATTAATGTTGTTCCAACTTTAGCGGGATGTTCTGGGATGATAACAACATTTGATATTGCTGTAAAACCTATTCCTGTTTTGAATAATTTAAATGATTTGGTCAGTTGTGCAAATGAGACAGTTAATCTCCCTGTTTTTATTTCAACCCCGATCGGTGCGACTTTCAGTTGGGTGAATTCAAATGTTAATATTGGTTTGGGAGGAAGTGGAAATGGTTCAATTCTGCCATTTACAACAGTGAATAATGGGACAACTCCTTTGGTTTCTTCCATTGAAGTGGGTTTAGTATTGTCGGGTTGTATAGGAATTACAGAGATATTTGATATAACAATAAATCCTATTCCATCAGTGATTGTAACGAATAATTCTCCTCTTTGTGAGCACGAGAATTTAGAATTGAGTATTGAAGCTGTTTCAAATGCGATTTATTCATGGAGTGGACCAGAGGGCTTTGAGTCAACATTGCAAAATCCAATGATTTCAGATGTTTCTATTATGAATGCAGGTACTTATTTTGTTTCTGTTTTGGCGAATGGATGTGTTGATTCTACTACGACAGAAGTGATTGTTTATCCTGTAATATTGTCTGAAATAATAAGTATAGATCCATTATGTATCAATGCAGCACCAGTTACCTTACAAGCAACAAATTTGGATGGAGTTTGGTCTGGTATGGGGATTGTAGATTCCATTGCAGGCATTTTTGACCCATCATTAGCCGTTATTGGGATTAACGAAATTACATTTGAAATGAATGGTGAGTGTCCAACTTCAACAACGACGCAAATTGAAGTTAATCCGATTCCAATAGCAAGTTTTTATGCAGACATTCAATCTGGATGTTTGCCTTTAGAAGTGAAATTTATCAATCAATCATTACCGCAGGCTGATTTCTCACAATGGACTTTCGGTGATTTGTCACAGTCAAATAGTAATTCAGATACTTTGGTTCATGTTTATAATTCGATAGGTTGTTTTGATGTTAATTTAATTTCGAATACCAGCGGTTGTTCAGACGATACTTTACAATCGCAAATGATATGTGTTTATCCTTCAGCGGTGGCAAATTTTTTAATAAGTGAACCAGATTCATTATTAACCATTTCAAATTCATTCGTGCATTTTGATAATTTATCTGAATTGGCGGATAGTTATAGTTGGAGTTTAGGTGATGGAACGACAGCTAATGAGTTTAATCCAGAACATTTATATCCAGGTGTTCCTGCAAAATATACGGTTACTTTAATTGCGAATAATTTATACAATTGTCCTGATACTGCAATGCAAATTATTCAAATACATGATGAATTAATCTTTTATGTTCCGAATACATTTACGCCGGATAACGATCATTTTAATCAAACATTTCAACCTGTTTTTTCATCAGGTTTTAAAGAAGATTCATTTCGAATGTTGATTTTCAATCGATGGGGGGAAATAATATTTGAGTCTAAAAATGCAAAAATAGGATGGGATGGGACGTATGGTGGATCTTTAGTTCAAGATGGTGTTTATACTTGGAAAATAGAATTTAAAGAAATAGAAAGTGATAAAAAATATAGAAAGTTAGGACATGTGAATGTTTTAAGATGAAATTTAAGTTTTTCAATATCAAGTTGTTTTAGTGTGTTAGGTTAATTAAGCGAGTGAAAACTCGCTTTTTTTTTGAAAAAAAATGTTAATTAATTTTTATTTCTATATTTGTTTATTAACTTTGTAATACAAAGTACTTTTAAAAAAGTTATTATGACGGATAAAAATCAACATTTAGAAACGCTTTCAGAGATTAGGTCTTTAATGGAAAAGTCTTCAAAATTTATTTCATTGAGTGGCTTGTCGGGAATTTTTGCAGGGATTTTTGCTTTGTTGGGAGCAGGTGTTGCATTTTTGTATCTTAATTTTCAATTTGCTACAAAAGCATATTATGATTATGCTTATTTAGATGATGGAAGTGTTAATTTTCAATTTTTCACGTTTTTCTTTTTGAATGCTTTTACAGTGTTAGTATTGTCTGTTGTTTTTGGAGTGTATTTCACTATTCGAAAAGCAAAAAAAAATAAGCAGTCTATCTGGGATGCTGCATCTAAGCGATTGATGATTAATTTATTGATTCCTTTAGTGACGGGCGGAGTATTTTGTTTTATTCTTTTATATCATAGTTTATTTGGATTAATAGCACCTGTGACTTTAATTTTCTACGGATTAGCCTTGTTAAATGCTAGTAAATATACATTAAACGATATTCGTTATTTAGGTATTTCTGAAATAGTATTAGGTCTTATTTCTTCTTTTATCATCGGTTATGGTCTTTACTTTTGGGCTATCGGTTTTGGTGTCTTGCATATTGTTTATGGTGCTGTGATGTACTTCAAGTACGAAAAATGAAAAATTATATTGAAAATATAAACAAGGCTTTTGAGAGTCGAATTCGCTTGGGAATTATGTCTATTCTTATGGTGAATGATACGGTGGATTTTGCAGCTGTTAAAGAAATGTTGAATATTACGGATGGAAATTTAGCAAGTCATGTTGCTGCCTTGGAGAAAATGGGATTTGTTGAAGTTCGAAAGCAATTCGTAGGAAAAAAACCAAATACAACCTATCTGGCGACACAAGAAGGTAAAATAGCTTTTACAGATCATTTGAATGCTTTGGAAAATTTGATCAAAAAGACGAGTTAAAAAAATTTAATCATGAACTTTGTAATTCAAAGTACTTTTAATTTATATAGATATGGAATTGTACACATTTGGGATTTTTGCATTCATTTATGGTTTGTATATATTAATAATTGTGATTAAAATTATTAGCTCAATTATTGGTGAATTATGGCTTCGAGAATGGAAAGTTGTTCAAAGAAAGTTCATAGGAGCATCTGTTATTCATACGTTGGTAGGTCCTGTTATTGGTTTTTTAAGATTTGATGATTACGGTAGCGATATGCCGTTTTCAAAAAAACATGTATTGACCATTTTTACGTTCTATTTAGTCGCTACTTGCTCATATTGGTATTCTATATATTATCGTTCTAAAATGTCATATTATGGAAAAATAATAACCACTTTCGGTATTGTTCAAGGTATTCTATTGTGTTTAATTATTAGTATTCATTTTGCTAATTATTACCATTTAGGTCTTCTCTTTCCATTTTGTGGTTTTGAATTATTGTGCCCAATCGTAGCATTTTTTCTTTTATTGAAAGAATTAATTAAAATTCAAAAGCATTTTTTTAGAAATACTTTTCCTTCATTTCACTCCAAAGATATAGAGGTTTATTCATTGATTCATAAGCTTGAAGAATTGTTTCTATTTGTGCCATTTTTACTTCTCTTTATATTTATTCAAATTATTGTTTTACAGTTTTTTGGGCAGGATATTGACAGTGTTTTTAAGGTGTTTTCTGAATCATCTGGGTTTGTTTTTTCAAATTAAAATTTTTACAGAGCTAAGGTTTTTAGCTGACAGTTCAATAAAAAGAATTTTTAAACAATTAAATAACAATACAATGAAAAATAAAAATTGGATAATTACAGGAGTTGCAGGAATTTATAGCTACTTGTTTTATAGTGAATATGTAGGATTGAATATTGTTCTATTTACCTGTATTTTAATAGGAGGCTTTGTGTCAATTCAAAGAAATTTATTTCGAAACAAAGCATGGTTATTAATTGCTTTAGCGAGTTTTTTTTCAGCTCTTAGTACGTTTATTTATGGAAATAATTTGGCTTTCGGTGCCACTATTGTGAGTCTGATGATTTTGTCAGGAATCAGTTTAAGTTCGCGTTCCAGTATATTTTTCTCATTGTTTTATGGGATGATAACTTTAGGAACTTCACCTTATTTCATGATATGTGATTTTTTTAAAAAGAAACAGAAAGGAGTTGAGCAGAGTGTTTGGAAAAAGAAATTATTATTAATAGTACTTCCTTTGCTTGTCACAATTGTCTTTTTTTTGATATATAAAAATTCAAATCCAATTTTTAGTTTGTTTGCTGATAAAATTAATTTTAATTGGATTTCATGGTCTTGGATTTTCTTTACTATTCTAGGTTTTATATTGGTTTTTGGGTTTTATAATCCGGTGAAATTTAAATCGTTGAGTGAAATAGATGAGGTTGATTCTTTGAAAATTGAAGAGAAAGATTATCGTAAACTATTTCTAAATGGCAAAGAAGTCTTAATTGTTGATGAGTATTTTTCAGGAAAAGTATTATTTGTTTTACTAAATTCTTTGATTGCAATTGTGAATATATTGGATGTTAATTTTGTTTTACTTGATTCTCCAATTCCTGAAGGTTTAACAATGGCTCAATTTTTACATCAAGGAGTCGGGATGTTGGTTGTTTCAATTCTAATTTCAATTCTAATTATTTTGTTTTTTTTCAGGGGGCAATTGAATTATTTTGAAAAAAATAAAACGCTGAAATTATTAGCATATATCTGGATTTTACAAAATATTTTCATGTTAATTTCAGTTTGTTTTAAAAATAACCTATATATAGAATCGTATGGCTTGACATATAAGCGTATCGGGATATATGTTTATGTTTTATTAACTATTATTGGATTAGTGACAACTTATTTGAAAGTTAGAAATGCTCAGAAAAATTTATACTTAGTACGAGTGAATGGGTGGACTTTTTACGTTGTATTTGTAATCTCTTGTTTTGTGAATTGGGACCAATTAATTGTGGATTATAATCAAAAAGGAAAACATGAAATAGATGCATATTATATGTTGTCTATGTCAGATGTTACCTTACCATCTTTGATTCAATATTCCAATCGGATAAAAGATATTAAAACACGAAAATTTTTCAGGCAAAGACTAAAAGAAAGAATTAAAAATTTTCAGAAACATGCCAATAATCGAACTTGGAAATCAAATGTTTATTTGTATTCAAAAGTAAATTCAAAGTTGTACCATTAATATAAAAATAGCTATGAAGACTAATCAAAAACAAAATATCCTCATTGGAATAACGACAGTATTTTGCTTCCTGTTGTTAATTGCACGGTTTTACATTTCAAATTCATTCAATTATTCTTTTTTAATTTGGAATTTAATTTTAGCGTGGATTCCATTAATTATTTCTCGTTATTTAGCTCGAAAACATGAATTTATATCGATAAATAATCGGTTGATTTTACTTTTCTCATGGCTAGTCTTTTTTCCAAATGCCCCTTATATTTTAACTGATTTGTTTCATTTAAGTCCTAAAATGGGAGTGCCATTATGGTTTGATTTAATTTTGATAATTTCTTTCGCATGGAATGGTTTGCTGATAGGATTTTTATCTTTATTGGAAATTCACCAGCTTTTAAATTATTATTTTATCAATTCGGTGACTTGGTTTTTCGTTTCTTTTATGATGATTTTGTCAGGTTTTGGGATTTATTTAGGAAGATTTGAACGATGGAATAGTTGGGATATTGCGACACATCCATTTGTATTTATGAAGCGTATTTTTTTTAGTCTAACAAACATAGAATTATTGCCTCGAATTTTGGGAGTTACTTTTGTTTTTGGTATATTTTTGATTGTGAGTTATTTAACTATTTATTTTTTAACACAAAAACATGAAACAGAACAGTGATTTTTCCATTTGGAAGCGAATAAAAAGTTTTAAATATGCTTTAAAAGGTATTCAAACGATGTTTCAAACAGAACATAATTCATGGATTCATTTATTTACCGCTATTTTGGTTTCGATAGCAGGGATTTTTTTTGAAATCAATTTTTCCGAATGGTGCTTTCTTATTTTGGCAATTGGTTTTGTTTTTATGACTGAAATTATAAATACAGCGATTGAAAAATTGACAGATTTAGTTTCGCCCAATTATCATCCTTTAGCACAAAAAGTGAAAGATTTGGCTGCCGGAGGGGTGTTGATAGCGTCTTTTACTGCTTTGTTAATAGGGGTATTTATATTTGGAAATAAAGTATATATTCTTATTTTGAATCAAATCCATTGAAATATTCATTAACCGACCAAGCTTCTGGTTTTTCAGCAAACCAAGGCTTGATAGTTGGCCAAATTTTTCCAAAGGTTTCAGAATCCCTGTATGAATTTAAGGCTCCTTCATTTTCCCAATGGCTGTAAGTCATAATAATCGAAGGGTTCTTAATGTCTTGCAAAAGTTTCATCGCGATGCAGCCTGGGAAATTGTTGACTTGATGTTTAATCGTTTCAAAAAAGGTTAAAAAAGTTTCTACTTTTTCATCTTGAAAATGTAATTTAACAATTCTAGTTATCATAATTTAAAATAATGAATCTAATGTTTCTTTGGATCCTCTAGGTGCAAATTCAATTCGTACAACATCACCTAAATGAATTCCAAATAATTTTTCAGCTCCTCCATTTCCATTGTTCGCTCCACGATTTATGGCAATTTCTAACAAACCATTTTCGTTAAAAATGGCTACTTTTTCACCATCAGGAACTTCATTGTAGGAAGCCGAAATTTTGTCTATGTAATATTCGCGACTTCTAAAATAAATAGTGAAAGGAACATCGTTACCAAAACGATTAAACAATTCTTTATTGACATTGATAATCAAATTTCCATAATTATCAATGTGAATTACACTTCCTTTGATTAAATTGGGCTCTATGATTGCGGTTTGTGTAAATGCTTTTTTGAATATTGGAAATTCACTGGCCAAATTTTCTACTTTTTCGCCCTGAATTAATTTACAAGCAATGGGTATAAACATGTTTTTCGTTGGAAAAGTAAAAAGTTTTGGATTGGATAATAGATCATCAATTCTCCAAAAACTTTCGTACTCTTTTTCATTTAAAAATGCCCCAAAAAAACCATTGTCATTAGAAATAATATATTGTTCATTGTATTTCAAAATAGAAGGGAATGAACCATCTGCTCCGCTGAAATTAACAATAGGCTCGGTATCTACTCCAATAATATGAACAGTACCGGCAGGAAAATCATGAATGCAAGAAGAAATGTAATAGGCTGCTTCGGAAATGTTAAATGGTTTGACATGATGAGAAATATCTACAACTTGCGCAGTTGGACATAACTTTAGAATAGTTCCTTTCAAAGCAGCCACATAGTGGTCTTGAAGCCCCATATCTGTTGTTAACGTAATTATTTGCATCGTCTAAGATTTCTCTTTCAATTGTCAGAAATTGTATAAATTATTTCCTAATTTTAGCCAAAAATAAGTTTATTCATAAGAATATTGATAAAATAGTCTATAAATAATTTAAGTTGCAAGAAAAAAGCATAGAAATCAAAGGATTAAATCCTGTTGAATTATTCGGTGTTAATAATTCAAATTTGAAAATATTCAAAAGTTATTTTCCTAAGTTAAAGATTGTAGCCCGAGGTAATATTTTGACAATTGTTGGAGAAGAAATAGAGATGAAAGAAGTTGAAGATAAATTCAATTTATTGATTCAGTTTTTTCTAAAATACAATCAAATTTCTGAAAGTGATATTAAAGAACTGATGCTGGAAGATGGTGCTTTAATGGTTTCTAAAGATGCTAATGATACATTGGTTCATGGGGCGGGTGGAGCAAAGATAAAAGCACGAACGAACAATCAAAGAAAATTAGTTGAGGCAGTCAATAAACACGATATGGTTTTTGCTGTTGGTCCTGCTGGAACTGGTAAAACCTATACAGCTGTTGCATTGGCGGTAAGAGCGTTAAAAGCGAAAGAAATTAAGCGTATTATTTTAACGCGGCCAGCAGTAGAGGCAGGAGAAAATTTAGGTTTTTTACCTGGTGACTTAAAGGAAAAACTAGATCCATATATGATGCCATTGTACGATGCTTTGCGTGATATGATTCCAGGTGAAAAATTAGCAGAAATGATTGAATATGGTGTGATAGAAATAGCTCCTTTAGCATTTATGCGTGGAAGAACATTGGATAAAGCGTTTGTGATTTTGGATGAAGCACAAAATACAACTACGATGCAAATGAAGATGTTTTTAACACGTATGGGAATGACGGCAAAGTTTATCATAACTGGAGATATGTCTCAAGTTGATTTACCGAGACAACAAAAATCAGGACTGTCTTACGCATTAGATGTGCTGAAAGATGTTGATGATATCGGAATAGTTCGTCTGAATCAAAACGATGTTATTCGACATGCTTTAGTAAAGAAAATTATTGATGCTTTTGATAAGGCTGAACTAGAAGAAAGTAAGTCGAAATTAAAATAGATAATGTAACTTTTTTATCTTTTTGATTTTTAGTTGTTTTTTTAACTTTTGGTGAAATATAAGTTGTTTTTTAATAGCTGTTTTTCTTTGAAAAAAGGATTAATGAATGTTCATAAATTTCAATATTTTATATAAACGATTCAGTAATATCAAAGGTTGATTTTTGTATTTTTGCAAAAAAATGAATTAAATAGTGATTAAAACTCACAAATAAAGAAAATATATGAGTAATTCAATTACAGCAACAGAATTTAACTTTCCATGTCAAAAAGCGGTTTATCACGGAAAAGTTCGTGATGTCTATACCTTAGAAAATGACATTATAGTGATGGTCGCTTCTGATCGTATTTCTGCATTTGACCATATTTTACCAAAAGGAATTCCGCACAAAGGACAAGTCTTGAATCAAGTTGCGACGATGTTCTTAGAAGCTACTAAAGATATTGTTCCGAATTGGTTAATTGGTACTCCAGATCCTGCAGTTGCAGTTGGTTATGCATGTGAACCTATAAGGGTGGAAATGGTAATTCGTGGATATTTGGCTGGACATTCAGCAAGACAATATCAAGCTGGAATCAGAGAATTATGTGGTGTGAAAATGCCAGAAGGAATGAAAGAAAATGATAAATTTCCGGAGCCAATTATTACGCCCGCAATTAAAGCAGAAGAAGGACATGATATTGATGCCTCTAGAGAAGAAATTTTAACTCAAAATATAGTTCCAGCACCTATTTATGTGAAAATGGAAGAATATACACGTGCTTTATTTCAAAGAGGAACAGAAATGGCAGCTAAAATGGGGTTGATTTTAGTAGATACAAAATATGAGTTCGGAATTAGAAATGGAGAAGTGATCTTAATTGATGAAATTCATACACCTGACTCTTCAAGATATTTTTATGCCGAAGGTTACGCCGAAAGACAAGCAAACGGAGAACAACAAAAACAATTATCGAAAGAATTTGTTCGTCAGTGGTTGATTGAAAATGATTTTCAAGGATTAGAGGGACAAACAATGCCAATAATGCCAGATGAATTTGTAAATGTAGTTACAGAAAGATATATTGAACTTTACGAAAAAATTACGGGTCAAAAATTCATTAAAGCTGATACAACAGACATTTCAAAAAGAATCGAAACGAATGTTAACGATTTTTTAAAAGCATATTAATAGAAATTAGATTATAATAGAAAAGAAAAATATTCCTTTTTATTAAAGTTGCTATATTCTATATAGTTTCGAATTATTTAAATTGAAATCTCGTTTGTAAATATTCGAGATTTTTTTTTGAGTATTTTATTTAGAACTAATCTAAATACCATTTTTGTGGTATTGTAGTTTCTTTTGGAAAGATTTTACTTTGTGGCATAAAATAAAAGTCATGAAGATGAAAAATAATATATTCGTATTTACATTAACATTAACCACATTTTTTTCTTTTTCTCAAGAACAAGATACATCCAAATTGATTGAAGAAGTCATTATTAAATCTTATCAACCTTTTAATGGAATAGGGCGAATGAAAGACGATAATGGACAGGTAATTTATGCTGGAAAAAAAACGGAAGTATTATTAATTGATAGTTTAGATGCAAATAAAGCAATAAACAATACAAGACAAATTATTGGTAGAATTCCAGGGTTAAACATTATTGAAACAGAAAGTAGTGGTTTTACAGCAAATGGAATTGCTTTTAGAGGTTTAAATCCTTATCAAAGTGTTGAAACAAATACCAGACAAAATGGCTATAATATTTCAGCAGATATTTTTGGGTATAATGAAGCTTATTATATTCCACCTATGGAAGCCGTAAAAAATATTACTTTTTTAAGAGGAGCTTCAAGCTTAGCTTTTGGACCTCAAATCGGAGGGATGATTAATTATGAATTGAAAGATGGAGCAAGTAAACCTTTTGAAGTAACAACATCTCAAACAATGGGGACAAATAATATGTTCAATAGCTTTACTTCAATTGGTGGGACACATAAAAAAATAAAATATTATGGTTTTATGCAATATCGTTACTATGAAGGTTGGAGAAGTAATTCAAAACAAAATCAATTATCGGGATTTGGAAGCATTAAATATAATCCAACGACAAGGTTACAATTAGGATTAGAATACACAGGTTTGAGAAATACGATTCAAATGCCAGGAGGATTGACAGATTCTTTATTTAATGAGAATTCACAACAATCTACACGTTCTAGAAATTGGTTGCAAAGCCCTTGGAATATAGTGTCTGGAAACTTGAATTATAACATCAATGAAAATACTTCTTTGAGTTTGAAATCAACATTCCTATACAGTCAAAGAGATTTGGTGTGGAGAAATGAAGATGGAGGACCAGCAGAAAAAGATACCATAACACCAGATTTAACTTATGTAGCAAGAGAGGTGGAACATGAATATTTTAGAAGTTCGACGAACGAATTCCGATTTTTGACAAATTATAAATTAGGAAATCAGAAGCAAACATTGGCTTGTGGTGTTCGATATGCGTATTCATTTTTGAAAAGACAACACGGAGCAGAAGGAACAACAGCAAGCGATTTGGATTACACCACAACATCTCCATGGGGAGGAAATATGAATTTTTACAATACAAATATTGCTGTTTTTGCGGAAAATATTTTTAGAGTAGGAAAGAAATTTAGCATTACACCTGGAATTCGTTACGAGTATTTAAAAACAATTGCAGATGGTTATGATGAAAATGAAGCAGAGGACAGCGAAGATCCGTATGTTGTAGCAAATATGTTGAAAAAAACTAGAAAATTCATTTTAGGAGGAGTTGGACTGCAATATAAAATCACAGAGCAAATGAATGTTTACGGAAATTATAGTCAAAGTTTTAGACCGATAACTTACAGTGATTTAACACCTTTTGGAACAATTGCAAAAATTGATCCGAATTTAAAGGATGCAAGTGCAGATAATCTTGATTTTGGAATTAGAGGTAAGCTGAAAAATATTGTCAATTTTGATTTCAGTCTTTTTTACTTAAATTATAAAAATAAAATTGGAACAGTATTCACAGATGGTATAGCTTTAAGAACAAATACTGGAAGCTCGTTACATCAAGGTGTTGAAACATACATAGAGATTAATCTTTTAGATGGTATTATTAAGTCGAAAGCATTCGGGAAATTGAGTGTTTACAATTCGTATGCGTATGTGAATGCGCAATATGTATCAGGTGAATTTAAAGGAAATCAAGTAGAATATGCACCTAAAAATATTGAGCGAGTTGGTTTGAATTATAAATTGAAAAACTTTTCTATGAATGTTCAATATTCTTATACAGCCTCTTCTTTTGGTGATGCAAGTAATGCAATTTTTGCTGAAGATGCTTTGTCAGGTATTATTCCTTCATATAGTTTAGTTGACTGTTCAGCTTCTTATAAAGTGAAACAAAAATACCAATTCAAATTTGGGGTTAATAATATATTAAACAAAAAATATTTTACATTGCGTACAACTGAATATCCTGGACCCGGAATTATTCCTTCAATTGGAAGAATGATATACGCTGGTATTTCAGTAACTTTTTAATTCATTTAGTAAATAAAAAAATATGAAATTTAAATTAATATTAATTACGTCTTTGATAATTACAGGTTGTTTTATGTCTTGTAAAAAAGAAGAAATAAAAACTCCTGAACCTGAAAATGAAGTAGCAGCTCAGACGCGTGTATATTATATTGCTGCGGTTGAGCAAGAGTGGGATTATGCACCGCAAGGAAAAAATGTATTTACAGGAATGGATTTTGATTCAAATGATTCTGTTTACACGGTAAATTCAAATACAAATGAGATTCAAAGAATAGGTAGAAAGTATGTGAAAGCAAGATATATAGAATATACGGATTCAACATTCACAACTCCTAAGGATATAGCTCCTGAGTGGGAACATTTAGGAATTCTTGGTCCTGTTATTCGAGCAAATGTAGAAGATTCTGTATTAGTTTATTTTAAGAACAAAACAACAATAAATACAAGTTTACATGTGCATGGATTGCAATATGATGTCAATTCAGAAGGGGCTCCCTATAATAATGGAGCAACAAGTGGAGCGACAATTGCACCCAATGAATCTTATTTGTATAAATATTATGCAAGAGAAGAATCAGGACCTTCAGATTCACAAGGTAGTTCAAATGTTTGGGTATATCACACACATGTAAATATGGATGAATCAGATATGTATGCAGGTTTAATGGGAGCAATTATTGTGAACAAAAAAGGGATGGGAGATGAAAATGCACACCCAATTGATATTGATCGCGAATTTGTGACTTTGTTTATGGTAATTAATGAAAACAGTAGTTCGTATATAAATCAAAATATTACGACTTATTTGCCAGGTTTCACGAATCCAAATCCTGATGATTTCGAAGAAAGTAATAAAAAACATACAATCAATGGAATGTTAATGGGGAATCTACCTGGTTTAGATATGAAAAGAGGGGAACGTGTACGTTGGTATGTACTAGATTTAGGAAATGAAGTGGATTTGCACACACCACATTGGCATGGAAATGTCGTAAATTTCAATGGCCAATATACAGATGTTTTAGAATTATTACCTGCTAATATGTTGATTGCAAATATGCGTCCTTATAATGTTGGTACATGGGCTTTTCATTGCCATGTTACAGATCACATGATGGCTGGAATGACAGCGCTGTATAATGTTACAGAATAAATAAATTGAAAAAATAAATACAATGATAATAAGAACCTGTCATAAATTTATTATGACTTCCTTATTTTAAGTTTTTTATACCCAAAATTCAATAAAATTGTTTCTCAAATAATTTTAGTCAACTTCTAAAAGAACTTCCATGATAATGGGAGTTTTTTTATTTTTTAACAGTACAATATTTTGCTTGGGCAGGAACAAAAAACCAACTTGAGGTTAATTTACTGGTTTTTTTAATAATCGGTTCAAACTTTTCCATTCGATTTAATTCCGAAGTATTATTTAATAATTTCCCTTCATAAATATTTATGTATTTTGGCATTCCTGGTTGACTTTCTACAATGTCAAAATAATTAGCTGTGACATTTTTTGTTCCTAATTTGTCATATTCATTCCATTCAAAAACAGTTTTAGGATTATGATTTGTAATGGTAATGTAATCTCTGAAAGAAGCATTTAATAGCCTGAAATCCATTACAATGTCTTTGTATGCATTTGAAGATAGATTGATGAAGTTAATTTTTAATTCACTTAGTGCAGAAGACATGACAACAATGTTAGGAGTTATTTTTTTAAATTCACCATCATAGTAAAATAGATAATTGTAGTTTCCTGCAAATCCAATTTCAGATGCTTTTGCTGTTTTCTTTTTGTTTTCTAATTCAGAATAAGCAAAATCTAATCGATTGACAGTAATAATAGCATCTTCAAAATCATCAGAATTTAAATGTTCTTTATAAATTCGCATGGAATATTTTTCAGAAGAAGGAATTTTTAAATCTGACTCAACATGCCTTTTCGCTAATTCTTCCAACGTCATTTCTTCATCTTTTTCATCAGGTTTCTCATTCGTTGTATTTTTACAACTTAATAATAATGTAGAAAAAAATAGAATTGAAAAATATTTCTTCATTTTTGTATTGTTTTTACAAATATAATAGAAATAAAAAATAGTTAGGGTGCATTTTATTAAAGTGACAGAAGAATCTTTTGATAAATTGAAAAATAGGATGGATATAAAAAAAATATTAGATAAATCTTGGCAGGATATACTAGAGTCTGAATTTGATAAAGAATATTTTAAGGAATTAAATAAATTTATTGAAAAGGAATACTTAATGAATCCAGAAGGTATATTTCCTTCGAAAGAAAATGTTTTTAGAGCCTTTTCTGAATGTAAATTTGAAGATGTTAAATTGGTTATTATAGGACAGGATCCATATCCAACTAAAGGACATGCACATGGATTGTGTTTTTCTGTAGCGCAAAATGTACGGCCTTTTCCTAAAAGTTTAAACAACATCTTTAAAGAAATTCAAGCAGATTTAGGAACTGAATTTCCTCAAAATGGAAATTTAGAACGATGGGTAAATCAAGGTGTTTTACTTTTAAATAGTGTTTTGACAGTCAAAGAAGGAGAAGCAGGAAGTCACAGTAATATAGGATGGGAAAAATTTACAGATAAAATTATAGCATGTTTAAATGAATATAAAACGGGTGTTGTTTATTTACTTTGGGGAGCAAAAGCAATCGAAAAAGCAAAAAATGTGAATGCCCAAAAAAATTTAATTTTGTCATCAGTACATCCTTCTCCTTTATCAGCTTATAGAGGATTTTTTGGAAGTAAACATTTTAGTCAAGCAAATAATTATTTAATAATGAAGAAAAAAACACCTATTAAATGGTAGGATTATGTGATTTTGAAACTTGATCACTTAATCTAAAATGATTACTTCATAATATTTCTAAATTTCGACGAATCAATTATCAATTAATAATTATCTTTGTTTACGATGAAATTACAAAATGATCTTATATTAAGAGCTGCAAAAGGAGAAGATATCGAACGATATCCAGTGTGGTTAATGCGTCAGGCAGGTAGAATTTTACCTGAATATAGAGCTGTAAGAAATTCTTTGAAAGGATTTAAAGAATTAGTTGAAACACCAGAAAGAGCTGCTGAAGTTACCATTCAACCTGTTGATATTTTGGGAGTGGATGCTGCTATTATTTTTTCAGATATTTTAGTAGTTCCTGAAGCTATGGGATTGGAATATCAAATGTTAGAAAAATCCGGGCCTTGGTTTGAAAAAACAATTCGTTGCGAAGAAGAGTTGAAATATGCAGAAACTAATTTTGACATTGAAGACCGATTAGGGTATGTTTTAGAAGCTATAAAAATAACAAATAAAGAATTGAACGGAAGAGTCCCATTGATTGGTTTTGCTGGTGCTCCTTGGACAATTTTTTGTTATATGGTTGAAGGAAGAGGTTCAAAAACTTTTTCAGAGTCACGGAAACTTTTATACACGAATCCAATTTTGGCACACGAGTTGCTATCTCGTATTACGGATGTGACAATTCAGTATTTGAAAGCACAGGTGAAAGCTGGTGCACACATGTTACAAATATTTGACTCATGGGCAGGTATTTTAGGAACGGAACAATATGCTGAATTTGGATTGAAATATTTGGATAAAATTGTAAATAGAATTAATGAAGTTCCAATTACTTTATTTTCTAAAGGCGCAATAACTTCGGTAAATGCCATTGCAAAATTAAATTGCAATACTATAGGTTTAGACTGGAATATGGATTTAGTAGGTATTCGTGAAGAAATAGGTGAAAGCAGAACCATTCAAGGTAATTTAGATCCATGTACGCTTTATTCTTCTCATAAAGAAGTTGAAGGTTTAACAAATAAAATGCTAAATTCGTTTAATTCTAAACGTCATATCGTTAATTTAGGTCATGGAGTTTATCCGGATGTTGATCCAGAAAAAGTGAAAACGTTTATACAAACTGTGAAAAACTATGAAATACAATTTTAAATCTTACGCTCTTGCATTTGCATTCATTGTATGTGGAATGACAACTTTGCAAATTAATGCTCAGCAATCAGAAAATTTTGTTGAGAATGGAAGTTTTGAACAAACTGATGGGAAAATTAAAAAATTAGGAGCAATTGAAAGTGCCTTAGGATGGATTTCTCCAACAGGTTATTCCTTCAGGATCTCCTGAAATTAATGTACCTATGAATGCTTTTGGAAAAGAAGAAGCAAAAGATGGTGCTAATTATGCTGGAATTATTGCTTACTCATTTGGGGATAAAGTTCCGAGATCATATATTTCAACAAAACTTTCAACTCCTCTAAAAAAAGGATTGAAATATTGTGTGAAATTTAATGTTTCTTTAGCAGAAGCATCTAAGTATGCTTGTAATCAGCTAGGGGCAGTATTATCATCTAAACCATTTGGAACAGATTCTAAAACAGCAATTATAGAAAAAGCACAAATTTTACATACTGATAATAAGGTGTTTAATGCAATGTACAATTGGGAAACTGTTTGCGCAGAATTTATTGCTACTGGGGGCGAAAAATTTATAACAATTGGAAATTTTTCATCTAATGAAGAAACTGTCAATGAAAAAAACAAGAAAACTGAAATTAAAGGAGTAACTCCAATTATTGCAGCCTATTATTACATTGATGATGTTTCATTAACTTTAGTTTCAGAAGAGCAATTATGTGATTGTGCTAAACCAGCAAATGAATCTGAATATTCTTCAATGATTTATCAAAAAGCAATAAGTATTAATGATAAGATGACACCGAAACAAAAAGTGGAAGCTGAACAAATTTTCTTTGCGTTTGGGAAAGCAAAATTGACGCTTATTGGAGAAGAAGCTTTGAATTTAATTGCAGAGCAATATAAAGCTAATCCAGACATGAAAATTGAAGTACAAGGACATTGTAATGAGATGGAAGATAAATTAGGTGTAGAAAAACCTATGTTTGCTGATATGGCAACGAAAAGAATTAATACCGTAATAAAATACTTGGTTTCAAAAGGAATTCCAGAATCAGCTCTTATTGCTTCCTCTAAAGCTGCAACTGCTCCAAATCCAGAAGCTAGTGAATCAGATGAAGAGGAATTAAAAATGGCAAAATCTAGAAGAGTAACTTTTATAGTTCAATAATACATAAAATAAAAAGATACTTGAGCTAAATTAAAATGTCTGAGTTAAATCGAGGTGTCTGAGTTAAATCGAGGTGTCTGAGTTAAATCGAAGACACCTTTTTTTTATCTAAAATTTCAAATGCCTCACAGTATCCCCTTTATTAATTAATTGTTTTAAAGATTCAATTCCGATTTCAAGATGCTTATCAACATAATTAGCTGTAGCAGCTAAATCACTATCGGCTGTTTTTACGCCTTGTGGAGTCATTGGAGAATCCGAAACTAATAGAAGGGCTCCAGTTGAAATATGATTCGCAAAACCAACTGTAAAAATAGTCGCTGTCTCCATATCTATTGCTTGTGCTCGAATGGTATTTAAGTATTCTTTAAATTTTTCATCGTGTTCCCAAACTCTTCTGTTTGTAGTATAACAAGTTCCAGTCCAATAATCACATCCTAAATCACGGATGGTTGTAGATATTGCTTTTTGTAAAGCAAAAGAGGGTAGTGCAGGAACTTCTGGAGGATAATAATCGTTACTCGTTCCTTCTCCTCGAATCGCTGCAATTGGTAAAATTAAATCACCAACTTTATTTTTTTGCCGAAGACCTCCGCATTTTCCAAGAAATAATACACCTTTTGGTTTAATCGCAGAAAGCAAATCCATACATGTTGCTGCACTTGCGCTTCCCATTCCGAAGTTGATGATGGTTATTTTATTAGCCGTGGCACATTGCATCGGTTTATCCTTTCCTACAATTGGCACGTTATGTTTTTCTGCAAATTTTTCAATGTAGTTGTGGAAGTTGCACAAAAGAATATATTCTCCAAAGTTTTCTAATTTTTCACCTGTATAACGGGGCAACCAATTTTCAACAATATCTTGTTTCGTTTTCATTGTTTCGTGTTGTTTGTATTTTTTGAAGATAAAGAAATATTTTTAGAACTACATTGATTTTTTTTTAAATTTAGTCTAAAATTTACATTTTATCCGGATAAAATTTTATACTCGGGTTTTTATGTCTGAAAAATGAAATCTGCTTATCAAACAATTATAGGAGATTTATATAAATATTGAAGAAACTATTTTGTGCATTTCTATTTTTAAATGTTTGAATTGCTTTTCATTTTTTAATTCAATTTGAAAACAATCGCAATATTTTTTCCACACAGCATTTTCTATTTGCATTTTATTCTCAATTGCCATTGAATCATTTGAATAAATCTGATGATTGAATTCCTCCCAAATTGCAGCACACTTTTTGATCTTGTTGAAAGGTTTTACTATTTGTTTTTCAGTTATATATATGAATCCATCGGAAAGAATCATGATATAAATATAATTTGGTTCAAATAATCCAATATCTTGAGAAGCATTTCCAATTGATGCATAAATTTTTTGATTTTTTGATGAGGCTAGAGGAGTAAAATAAAAATTAGTATAACAAGCATCAATTGCAAAAACATGATTAATTATTTTTTCAAATTGATTGGACGACAAAATCTTGTCTAATCTTATAGGATTTTTTTTGTAAATAATATTGAATATTTTTTGAGGTGTGCAAAAAATATTCATAGAATCTTTACTAATTGTTAATCCATCCATTTTTCCAAAATTAGGTTCGTTTTTTAGTAAAGTTTGTAAATTGATTTGACCTTTTTTTGCAATGTTTTGAATTTTACTACCCTTATAACACTTACGAAGTTTCTTTTCTAACGTCAATAATGAGTCTTTTTCTTGTTGATATAATTGGTCATTATAAGGTTCATTGCTAATATTGCTAAAAAATTTGATTGCATGATTTCTAGCATGAAAATATGCTATTTCAGTAATTGTATTTTGATTGTTTTTGCTTTTTATTTGGCATGAAAAAAGAAAAATGAAGATGAAAAAAGAATATGTTTTAAGCATGATAATTTTAAGTTTTATGCTTCTTAAAGCATGTTATTTAAATAATAAGCGTATAAATCCAATACCTTACACCAAGTCGGGGTTCTATTTCTTTTAAAATTGTAAATCCCAAACTTTCGTATATGTGTCTTGCAGCATTCATTATTTCGGAAGTGTGCAAGGCTATTATTTGTTCATTGTTTTTTTTAGCGAAAGTAATACATTTTTCTGTTAATTTTTGCCCAATACCTAGACCATTAAATACTGGATGGACAGTTACAAATCGAATATATGCCCAATCTTTATCATATAACTCGGTTGGATTTCCTTTTGATACAATAAAAGCCATTCCGATTATTTCTTTTTGATCAGATAGACAAACGATGCAATTGGAATTGTTTAAGAGGTCTAAATAAGTGTGCTCATTAGTTAGTGTTTCTAAAAGTTTGGACCAATTCTCTTCGGTTAATTTGTTTTGATATTGCTTCCACGATCGTATCGCCAATTCCTTTAATGCGGGAATGTCCGATTGCACACCAAGTCTATAATCCATAAAATATTTCTAGGTTATTAAATAAATATCGATTTGTTCTTATTTAAGTTTCGGACAGTTGTGATGTTAATTTAAACAAGTTAGAATTCAAATCTAATTTTTCATTTTTTCTATAGTTAATTATTTTTTTACTTAAATTAAAACCATTTATAGTCTGATTTTAAAGGTTTGTCTCTAACATTTATATTGGTCAATTTTGTTTCTTTTTTTAATGAGAAAACTAAAAGAATGATTAGGAGTGTGAAAGAAATAATTAAAATTGGTTTTTTTTTGAATTTCATTTTGTAAATGTCAATTATAATTTTCAAATGCAAATCAAATTTATTTCTAAGTGTGAACTTCCAAAGTACAGTTAACTAACTTCTAACTTCTAAAAACTATATTCTTTCCCATAATACAACATCTGTTCTACAAAAGTTTGTTTATTCTCAATTTTGATGTCAATAATAGCACCTTTATTGTTTCGTATCGGAACGTAAATTGGGTGAACGAATCCATTATATGGAGCTAGGTTCAATGGTTTTACTCTTTTTAAAACTTCAGCATGAATGGCTTTATTGACTTTTACACCATAAGTTTCCACTAAAATTTTTCCTGCATTGTAATCCCCTTCGGAAGTAATACGTTGAATTTCTTTTAATAATTCTCCAAAAAGAGCTCTTAATTTAGTGTAATCTTTAATGTCGTAATAAGTTTTACCATTTTTAACAACTTTTTCAATAACCTTCTCTTTAGTTCCTTTTTCAAAGACCCATGATGCAACCAATTGTCTGTTTTGCATGTGCTCTTCTTCTACTTGTTTCCCTAATTCAAGACGTTGCAATTGTGTTAGCATTCCATTTCGGATATAGTTATCATAACCTGCTTTTCCTACTTCTAATGAAGGAATAAGGCCAATGTCAACTAATTTCTGATCCATAATGTAATATAACCCAACTAAATCTGCTCTCGCTTCTTCCAAAGTGCTGGCATAATTTTTTAAGGTTTCGGAAGGTTGTCCAACCCCTTTATTGATTTGCCCAGAGGCATGACCAATTACTTCATGTAATGCTGTGTGTAATTTACTTGCTAAAGCACTGTATTTGGTTGCTCTGTCAATTTCTTCTTGATCGTGTGCAAATTCTTGAACTAAACCTTTTCCTCCCGCTTTTTCATAAGCCGCAATTACATTTCCTAAACTAACAGATTTTGAACCATGTTTTTCTCTTATCCAATTGTTATTTGGAAGATTAACACCAATAGGAGTAGCAGGTGCTGCATCCCCTGATTCACTAGCAACTTGTACGACTTTGTATGAAACTCCTTTTACGTTTTTCTTTTTGTGTTCAGGCATTATTGTAGAATTATCTTCAAACCATTGTGCATTTTCAGCAACAACTTTCATGTGTTTAGAGGCTTCAAAATCTGTAATTTCTACGATGCTTTCATAACCTCCACGTTTTCCAAGTGCATCACCGTAAGTTTCAATAAAACCATTAATCCAATCAATGTCTCCTTTTGTTGATGATGCCCATAGAATATTATATTCGTCCCATGTTTTTAAATCTCCAGTTTTGTAATATTCAATTAATTTTTTTAAAGCATTTGCTTGATCTTTGTTTTCTGCAACTGTAACTGCTTTTGTAAGCCAAAAAATGATTTTATCAATAGATTTCCCATACCGACCACCTGATTTCCAAGTGTCTTCAATGACTTCACCATTTTTTAATATTAAGGTAGAATTTAAGCCATATTCAATAGGCGTAGGATCGTTGTCATCAATTAATTTGGAATAATATGTTTCGACCATTTTTTGTGTTACACCTTTACCGTAAAATCCATTTGCAGAAGCGACTATCATATCCACGTTAGCATCTTTCACTTTACGTTTTAAAGCTGTGTTTTTATCAAAAATGACTTTGATAGCTTCTGATGAAATTGTAGCATTTGTTTCTTTTACTAAGGTTTTAAAGTAGCTTTCAGAAATTTCAGGCATTATTTTTTCCATACCATAGTGGTGATGAATTCCATTTGAAAACCAAACACGTTTTGCATAAGTCAAAAACTTTTCCCAATCTTCATTTTCTTGATCGCCTTGGTAATTTCCTACAATTACTTCCAGGCATTTTCTAATTTCAACATTGTAAGGGTTGTTTTGTTCGTAAGCAATATCTCTTCCAGATAATCCTGCTTGCGCCATATAATAAACTAATTTTTTTTGATTCAAAGAAAGTTTTTCAAATCCTACAATGTCATATCTTAAAACTTGAATATCAGCGAAACGATCTACGATGACTTCGTTTGAGATGTTTTCTTGCGTTGTATCTTGTGCTGTTTTTGAGGTGTTGCAAGCGTTAAATAGTATTGAAACTCCGAATGCTAAAGTATAGATAATTTCTTTTTTCATGGGAACGTTTTTGCTATGTGAAATATGTGCGAAAATTACAAATTTAAAAGGGAAAAGGAATGATTATATTTGTTAATTTTTATCGTTATTAGTGTCCATAATAACATTCTCCTCCTAAAATTAAAACATGGATGTTGTTTTCTTTTGGAACAATTGGACATGAATATCTTTCTGAATAAGCACAATAGGGGTGATACGCTAAGTTAAAGTCAATTGTCCAGATATTTGATTTGGTCTTTTCAATATCCATATAACGACCACCGCCGTATGTGGTATTGCCTGAAGTTAAATCTTTGAAAGGCAAGAAAAGGTAGTTTTGGAATTCTTTGTCATTCAATAAATTTAAGTTTTGATAAACATTTAAAACGCAAACAGTATCGTTGATTTTAAATGTAATCGTACCATACTTTCGATAATAAACAACTCTTTCTTTAGACATCGGCATTTTAAATTTTTTTCCTTTTTCTTTTTTGAAAGTTGCTTCAACAATTAAATTTGTATCAATATTGAAATAGCAAATTCCTTTGAAATGACTTCGTTCTTCATCATTTAAGACCTCTTTTTTAAATTCAATTTCGTGTTTTTGACGTTCAAGTGTTAAACTATCACTATAATTTGTTTGTGAATACGAATTTTGGATACACCAAAATAAGATAAAAGTGATAGTTATTTTCATCGTGTACCAAAAATTGAACTTCCAACTCTGACCATTGTACTACCTTCTTCAATTGCTAATTGATAATCTCCGCTCATTCCCATTGAAATTTCTTTAAAATCATCATTGAAAGTAAAATAATAACTTTTAATTAATTGAAAATAGTTTTCTAATTGTTGAAATTCTTTTCTTACAATATTTTCGTTATCAGTAAATGAAGCCATTCCCATAACTCCTACAATGTGAACGTTATGTAAATCTATAAATGCTGGATTTTCGATTAATTCTTTAGCTTCTTCAAAATCTAAACCAAATTTAGTTTCTTCTTGAGCCACATGAAATTGAAGTAAGCAATCAATAATTCGATTGTTTTTTTTAGCTTCTTTATCAATTTCTTTCAAAAGTTTAAAGCTATCAACAGAATGAATTAAATGAACATAAGGAGCAATGTATTTAACTTTATTTGTTTGTAAATGACCAATTAAATGCCATTTGATTTCTTTAGGAAGGACTTCCCACTTTTCGGTCATTTCTTGCACTTTGTTCTCTCCAAAATGACGTTGACCAGCATCGTAAACTTCTTGTATGTCAGAAATAGGTTTGGTTTTTGAAACAGCTACCAATGTAACAGTTTCAGGTATCGTTTTACGAATAATATCTAAATTTTCTTTAATCATTCGTTGATATTGTATATTGTTAATCCACTTCTCAATTTAGGTTCAACCCAAGTCGATTTTGGAGGCATAATCATTTGATTATCGGCAACACATTTAACTTGATTCATTGAAACAGGATATAAAATAAATGCAATTTTAAATTTTCCTTTTGTAACTTTTTCTTCAATGGAATCAATAGTTTCGGCACCGCTTATAAATTCAATGTTGTCATCTGTTTTTAAATCGTGAATTCCTAAAATCGGTGTTAAAACAAATTGTGTTAAAATTTCAGGATCTAAACATTTAACAGGGTGATTTTCATCTACAATTGATTTTTTACAATCTAAAACATACCAATCTCCTTCCAAGCACATCGTCATTTGATGTTCATGAGCAGGTTTTTGAGATGAAGTGATGTTAGAAATTTCAAATGAATTTTTTAACTTTTCTAAAAATGCTTCTTTCGATAATCCATTTAACGTTTTAACAATTCGATTGAATTCTAAAATTTTTAGTCGTTGTTCATCTATAAAATAAGACAAGAAAAAATCTTTGTTTGGCGTTAATGAATTTGATGGTCTAATTTTAGCCAAAGCAGCAGATGAAGCAGAGCGATGATGTCCATCAGCAATATAGGTCGCTTCAATTTTATCGAAAGCCTGAATGATCGCGTCTTTTTCTTCTTGTGTTAGAACCCAAAGTTCATGCTTAATTCGATCTGTTGTCGTGAATTCATATTCTGGTCTAATAGAAGTTGCTATTTGAAGAATGGAATCTATTTTTTCATCGTGAGGATAGGAGAGAAGTACCGGTTCAGCATTGTAGCCAACAATATCCAAATAATTCGTAAACATTGATTCTCTGGAAGTGAGCGTGGCTTCATGTTTTTTGATTAAATCATTTTCATATTCTTCAACACTTGCACCAGCTACAATTCCTGTAAAGGCATGACCTTTTTTAGTTTGTCGATAAATATAAAGTGTCTCTTCCTCGTCTTCAAATAAAATTCCTTCTTTAATAAAAGCAGCATATTGATCTTTGACCAATTGAAATCTTTCAGGAGAGTTTGGTTTTGTTTTAATTGAACTTCCAAATTCTGGATTGATGATATGTAAAAAAGTAAAAGGATTATCTTCCAACTTTGCTTTTAATACATTTTTTTTATAAGAATAGTAAGGACGTGTTGCAACCAAATGCACCAAATCACGAACAGG
This sequence comes from Flavobacteriia bacterium, assembly GCA_016178305.1. Classification (GTDB taxonomy): domain Bacteria; phylum Bacteroidota; class Bacteroidia; order Flavobacteriales_D; family Crocinitomicaceae; genus CAIUKX01. Next base: position 34,477 of record JACOTM010000067.1, read on the forward strand.
TCTTAACGCTTTAAAAGGTTTTATTTTAGTCATAATAAAAGATATTAGATATTAGAAACTAGATACTAGAAACGATACTTCAAGAAATAAAGTCTAATTTCTAGTATCTAATGTCTAATGTCTAGACCATTTTCCCAAATTGCCCGATAATCAAATCAGCTAATTCAGATCCAATTCTATCTTGAGCTTCTAAAGTTGCCGCTCCGATGTGAGGAGTTGTTGCAATTTTAGAGTTGTTTAATAAATCTTTTCTTGGATTTGGTTCATTGTCGAATACATCTAAAGCAGCAGCAGCAACTTTTCCGCTTTCTAAAGCAACTAATAGATCCTCTTCGTTGATAACTCCACCACGAGCAGCGTTCACTAAACGAACACCTTTCTTCATGATTTCAAATTCTTTAGAAGTAATTACTGCTGAGCCATCCGCTTGTTTTGGAACGTGGATAGAAATGTAATCAGCAACTTTAATTCCTTCTTCCAATGACGCAATAGGAGTGATTTCAACTTTTGCAGTTTGTTTTGTTCCAATTTGAACTTCGATTGTAATTGGTTCTTTGATGAAGCTATCAATTGCAACAACATCCATTCCTGCTCCTAAAGCGTAAGAAGCTAAGCTTTGTCCGATTCTTCCGAATCCAATAATTGTTAATGTTTTTCCTCTTAATTCGACACCTTTTGCATAGTTTTTCTTCAATACTGAGAAATCTCCAGATTCCATATTTTTGAAAGAGTCGTTTAAGAATCTAGAAATAGAAAATAAATTTCCCATTACTAATTCCGCAACAGATTGTGAAGAAGAAGCTGGAGTATTGATTACAGTCAACCCTTTTTCACGAGCATAAGCAACATCGATATTATCCATACCAACACCACCACGACCAATTAATTTTAAATTTGGACAAGCATCAATGACTTCTTTACGAACAGTTGTAGCACTTCTCACTAAAACCATTTCAATATTGTTTTCATTTACAGCTTTTGCTAAATCTTCTTGATTTACTTTTTCTGTAATTACAGTATATCCTGCTTTTTCTAATAACTCCTGACCCAATGCAGAAATTCCGTCGTTTGCTAATATTTTCACTTTGTAAATTTTGAATTTTAAATTTTGGATTTTGAATTAGTAACTCAAAATCCAAAATCAATAATTATTTATTAACGTCTAATTTTTTTGAGAATTGAATTTAAAAATTCAACATTCAAAATCAATCATCCAAAATGGCAGTTGAGCGAAGTCGAAACTAGCCGTTTGTTCTAGTAAATTCTTTCATTACATCAACCAATACTTGTACACTTTCGATTGGTAAAGCATTGTAAATAGAAGCTCTATAACCACCAGTTGATCTATGTCCAGGTAAGCCAACGATTCCAGCTTCTTTCCACATTTTATCAAATAATTCATTTTTAGAATCATCTTTTAAAGTGAAAGTAACATTCATGTTTGATCGATCTTCTGTTGCAACGCTTCCATTGAATAAAGGGTTTGTATCGATTTCATTATAGAGTAAAGTTGCTTTTGCATTGTTTTTCTCAGCAATTGCTTTGACTCCACCATTAGCCAGCATGTGACGTAAATTTAACATCGCTACATATACAGAAAATACGGGAGGAGTATTCAGCATTGATTCTTTTTCAACTTGTTGTTTCAGGTCCAAATAAGTAGGCATAAAAGGAGAAGTTGATTTCCCTAATACTTCATCTTTAACAATGTATAAAGTAGCTCCAGCTGGGCCTAGATTTTTTTGTGCCCCAGCATAAATTAAATCAAAATCGCCAACATTAATTTCTTGAGCGAAAATATCAGAAGACATATCGCAAACTAAAGGTAAATTTGTTTTTGGAAATTCTTTAAATTGTGTTCCGTAAATGGTATTGTTAGATGTGAAATGTAAATAATCAGCATCATTTGGAATCACAAAGTTTTTTGGAATATAAGAGAAATTTTTATCTTCAGAAGAAGCGATTACATTTACATCAACGCCAACTTTTTTCGCTTCTTTGATTGCTCCAGAAGCCCAAGTACCAGTGTTGATATAAGCTGCTTTTTTAGTTTCACGCATCATATTTAGAGCAGCGATTGTAAAACCTAATGTTGCTCCACCTTGTAAATAAGCTACCGAATATCCAGCAGGAACATTTAATGCTTTTTTCACTAAGTCAATAGCTTCATCCATAACCGCTACGAAATCTTTGTGACGGTGAGAAACTTCAAGGATAGATAAACCATTGAAATCTAGAACTGCATCAGCAGCTTGTTTGAAAACGTCCTGGGGTAAAATACAAGGACCTGCTCCGAAATTGTGTTTCATTTTGTATTGTTTTATTTTGTGCTTATTTCCTTTTGCAAAATTGTTAAATAAAATCAATTTAGCTTGTAATTTTCAAAGATTATTCCGTTAAATTTTTAAAGAAATTAAAAAAAAAATGGCTTTCCGTTTTGGAAAGCCATTTATCAAATTTATACTTCTTTTTTTGGAGCAGCTTTTTTAACTGGAGCCTTTTTTTCTTTTACAGCTTTTACTTCTGTGGCAACAACAGTTGAAGTTGATTTTTTACGAGGTCGTGTAATTCCGTGAGAACCCATTGCTCTTTTCCCTTTTGTTGATTTTTTATCACCTCTTCCCATAATGTTATCAGTTTATAAGTTATTCCTTAGTGAGTTACAAATATAGGAATGAATTTCAATTTGAATTCAAAGAAACTGATTTTTTTACAGTTTGATAAAATTAATTATTTTCTGACTCTCTAAACCCTTCATAGTGATCGTGTAAGAACCTGATGATAGCTGTTCAATATTAATATGATTATCTTCATTTAAATTTAATTTTTTCACAAAAACAATGCGACCAAAATTATCTTGAATCGAAATGAATACTTCAGAATTAGAAAATGATTGTATATATAAATCTGAATTTGTTGGGTTTGGGTAAATTTGAAAGTCGGTTTCTTTACAATTGATAGAATAGGGACCAAAAATTTTATGATTGCCATTTAAATCTACTTCTTCTAATTGGATATAAGATATTTCATTTCTTGAAGGAAACAGATATTGATAATTTTGAATAGTGTTTGAATTGATATGAGCATTTATTTTAGCAATACTTTCAAAATTTGTACCATTAGATGATGTTTGAATTTCGAAAAAGTTTGTATTTATTTCATTGTATGTTTTCCATTCAATTTTACCTTTTGAATCAATACAACTTATATTTATTGCCCCCATTTCAAGAGGTAAGGGTGTATTCGTTGTTGCGATTGACCCCATTCTGAAATAATAGACTCCTGTTGTAGGTAAATCTCCAACTGGAATCGCAAATGTAATTACATTACCACTAACAGTAGAATAAGCATAAGCACGTTCGTTAGCATCAGCGCCAATACCTTGACCGAAAGTTGTATTGTCATCTAAAAGTAAGCGCAAGTTTGTAGGATCATTAGATCCACCTAATCCATTGCCAGAACTTCCATTCACTTGACTCATGTCAAACTGTACTTTTAAATTGGTTAATGATTTTCCACCAGATAACCCTGTTGTTTGAATTCTAAATATGCGATTTTGTACAATTGCTATACTTGTTGATCCGTGTGTGTAGGAAACTGCTGTGCCACTGATTGTGCCATTGTTGTGTCCGACGATAATGTACGTTCCTTCATCGATATTTGTTGGAGTTGTAATGTCATCATGAGCTATTGTAAAAGGCATGTCTGTTGAACTTGCAGCTGATGGAACGTTGATGCTCATAGATTTATTTTGTTGTAAACCTTCAACTGTACTTTCTGCACCAATGCCTGTTACATCATAATGATATCCTGAGTTTGCTGTCCATATTGTTGTTCCTGAGGTATTTGTGTATCCAACTGATGTTGATCCATTTCCACCTAAAGTTATTCCATATTTTATAGCTAAATAGGAATCGACTCTATTTCTAAGATATGCTGGTAAATTAATTGAAAAAGTAAAAAATTCTCCAATAGATCCATTTAATGGATATGATCCATCCATGTGAGCTCCAATATTGATTGTTGCCATTGTTGTAGCACCAGCACCTGTTGCAGTTGATGTTCCAGAATAATTTGAACTTCCATTTAAATAGTTTGCTAGAGTTAAACTATTGGCAGAGTTAATGGTTCTGTCAGCTGCAACTAGTAAATATTTATTCGTATTAATAGCTGTTGCAGAAGCATTCGAAAGAGTGAAATCAACAGCTGCTGTTGAAACTTGACCATAAAGTGGTTTACCTGATGAATTGAATGTAATACAAAAATCAACGGGATTAGGGGAGCCACCAACATCGCCGCCATATATTGAAGGAGCTAGCCAGAAAGTATTGTTTCCGCTTTGTGAAGTTTTAATTATGGAGTAAAATGAAAAGTCACTCGTTGCAGGGTTTGTTAGTGTAAAATAATTGACATAAGAAGAGTTCATTTCAATATATGGATTGAAATTGATATTTTGAGAAGAATTATTTCTCAATATTGGTTTTGATGTTGTTCCAGATGCTGTAGCACCATAAGCATTAGAAGATTGATCTGTCCAAGTTGTTATTTGTCCACCGTCTGTAGCTCCTGTTCCAGCACTAGGTTTTAGCCATAATTTTAAATAATTATAACCAACTCCCCCAGGTGTAGGGTTACAAGCAGTAATGGTCCGTGAACCAGCTGGATCGTTGGCGGTGACTGTTTGTGCCGAACCTCCTACAGTTAGAGTGGTTGTTGGTGAAGCTAATAATTTTGCATCTAATGTATTTGAAGTTGTTGCATTTGGATTGACATCATAAGTTACCCAAAAATAATTGGTACCATTACTCAATGCTTGCGAGCCTGAAATTGTAATTGTTCCAGAAGCTGGGTCTGTTCCGCCTCCATCAAAAGGTGAAATTGGAGAATAGGTGCTTGAGGTTCCTGTATAAAATATATGAATTTTTGAAACGTCTGTTGTGGGAGATGTTCCTGCCATTTGCATTTTAATTTCTGTTAATGAAATGGCACTACAAGATCCAGTTGTGACTACTTGAATACCTAATATCTCTCTATAAATATCTGACTTTGATAGATTTGATGTAGATGCTTGTACTGTGGTTCCTGAAGAATATGCCATGTTTGAACCTGTACTTAATACTATTGCATAATCTTCCGTTTCTCCATAATCTGTATATCCATAATATAGCAATATTAAAAATGTCGCTGCATCACGGCACTACAAAGCTACAGTACAAAATAACAACCTATAGAGTCTATTTAGATTGCCTGAGCCTGGTTTTTTAAAATAGAGCCACCAAAATAGCAGGAAAAATCACCGTCTTCATTCCAGTCAACCCAAATACCACATTGATCACCACTGTATGGATACCCATTGCTTACTGTGATTGCATACCCTGTTCCAGTTGTCATATTTGTTGATTGTGATCCGTAATAATTAACATAACCTCCACTAGTACATGCTGTTGTGTTATTAATTGAACCTACCGTTACATTTGAAATATATTCATCACAATTTGCAGAAGGTGTTGTACACTGCGCATGAGTAACATTACACAACAAGATACAAACAAAACTTATTTGAATCAAAAATGGTATGATATGTTTTGAAATTGTTTTCAAATGCAATGTCTTTTTATTGTTTTTAATATACAAAGCTTTGCCGTTTTATTTTGATGTCAATTACAATTTATCGAGTATCAATTATCAAAAAGGTGTTTTTAGTTTTAATATAAAATTAATCGTTTTAGTTCTCTTTCTTTATGACTCAGTTTTAATGAAATTAAATTTTTTAATACCAGCGTTGTTTGAAAATGTTATCGTGTAAATTCCTGGTGCTAAGTGTTTAAATACATTAGCACAAAGTGGGACAACAAAGACAGAAAAACCACTAATAGCTGTCGTTGGAAAGGGTTCTGAAATAACAGAATCGAAAGTTGTCAAAGGTCGGGCAAAGCGAAAGCTGATTACACAAACGATGTCATTGAGTTTAGTTGATGTTTCCAAGGCTAAGAACTTATACATCACCTCTTTTTTTACGCAATCCCATGTAACGAGATGTCCCCTGTAAATAAAAAAAAAGCCTTGTAAGTGATTGTTTTACAAGGCTTTTAGTTTTATAACTGTGGAGTCGGAGGGGTTTGAACCTCTCTTTTTTAAGCCTGATTTTCAGTATCTTACAACAGGTGTATTTCTTGTTGGCTGAATAGCTATCCTATATTTTGACTGAAATTGATGTATTTTAAAGAACGTTTTCACGACTTTAAAAGTAAGAAAAATAGAGGCAAAATCAAACAAATTTAATGACTATCTTTTAGGGTGTTTTCTATTTCAATAATGGGAATTCCTATGTAATCTGAGAACTCTTTTAAGGTGATTAATTGATGTTCTTTTTTGTTAAGTTGTATTCTTATTTTATTCAAAATAATTCTGGAATAGCGTTCGCTTTTTCCTGTAATTAGCATTATATCTTTTGTGTAAATGACGATTCGTTTCATAGATGATATCATTTGTTTTGATGTTATTTTATTCATTTTAACTTTAGTAATACTTTAACTACGCTTTAAGTACTCTGTCAATCTGCTTCAAAGTCGCTAAAACCATCCTTACTTCTTACTTATATTGCAAAAATAAGTCCTTTTTAGGCGGTAATAATCTATCAAAATGGCATAATTCTACACAAAGATTATGAATCGGAATTCATGATTTTGAGCGTGTATTTTACCATTCTATTTTTGGTTCATATTCAAATTTTTGATTCGCGATAAGGAATTTGAATTGGATTGAGAAGGCCTCAATTCTTTGAATTTAAAATATAGAAAAATGGCTAGGCAAACTGGACTTTTAAAGATTAAAGGAACATTGGATAATGTTACCTTTTATCAATCTAAGGATGGACACATGGCGAAGATGAAAACTTCACTTGATGGAGACCGCATCAAGAATGATCCAACTTTTGCAAGAACACGTGAGAACGGTTCTGAATTTGGAAGCATTGCAACTTCTGGAAAGTTATTTCGTGATTCATTACGAAATATAACTGCAAATGCAGCAGACAAAAAATTGATTACAAGAGTAACTCAATTGATGTCAAAAATTAAAAATTTGGACTTAACTAGTATTCGTGGAGCGAGAAATGTTGGAGTCGGAATTGGTAATACAACTGCGAAAGCATTGTTAAAAGGTTTTGAGTTTAACTCTACTTCAATTTTAGCAAGTATTCTTTACAAACCTTATGCGTTGAACACGACTACGGGAGTAATTACCATTACAGGATTAGTTCCTGCAACGGATATTGTTTTCCCTCCTGGTGCAACTCATGTGAGTATTACAGGTGGTTATGCGAATTTGAATTTTGTTACTGGTGTGGTTGATTTCAAATTAACCAACGTTACCAACTTAGCTGTGAACGCTGCATCTTCTGTTGTTACGTTAACTCCTACTGCTGTGCCAGCAGGTACAGGAACAAAAATTTTCCTTTTGAAAATTGAATTCTTCCAATTAGTTAATGGTGTTCAATACTCTTTGAAGAATGGTTCTTTTAATGCGTTAAAAGTTATTGAGGTTCTATAATTTTTGAGGTATGGGAGTAATTGAAAGAATGAAAGCGCCAACACCGAAATTTTTTAAGGTTTTAAGAAATATTGGATTGGGATTGGCTGCAACAGGTGGAGCTCTTATAGCGACACCTATTGCAATGCCTGCGATGGTGGTCTTAATAGGCCAATATTTGGTAGTGGCTGGCACAGTTGCGTCTGCAGTAGCTCAAACTGTAGTGAGCAACGAAGAATAAGAGATGTATTAATTTTTAAAAAATTAGCAATGGCAAATTGTAATGGATTACTTGGAGTAAAAAATAGCAACTTACAAGTACAGTTTAAAATGAAAAAAAGACCTGCATTTAAGGCTGGTGCAGAATTGAGTTCTAAAGTGAATTTGGTTTCTATTTGCATATTCCAGTGATGTTGACCACCCCATTCCGGAGTTAATTGACCAGTCATTTTAATATTAAAAAAGAGCGTTTTTATCTAGCCGTTATTTTTACAAATTTATGTATTAATTCTGATAATTTTCTTCTTGATTTTTACT
>JACOTM010000068.1 GCA_016178305.1 Flavobacteriia bacterium
AATTGAGAAAGGTAAACAACGCATCGATTAGACGAGCTTCTCTAGAAAGGAGGTGTTCCAGCCGCACCTTCCGGTACGGCTACCTTGTTACGACTTAACACCAGTTACCAGTTTTACCCTAGGCAGCTCCTTGCGGTTACCGACTTCAGGCACCCCCAGCTTCCATTGTTTGACGGGCGGTGTGTACAAGGCCCGGGAACGTATTCACCGCGCCATGGCTGATGCGCGATTACTAGCGATTCCAGCTTCATAGAGTCGAGTTGCAGACTCCAATCCGAACTGAGATTGGCTTTCGAGATTTGCATCCATTCACATGGTAGCTGCCCTCTGTACCAACCATTGTAGCACGTGTGTGGCCCAGGACGTAAGGGCCGTGATGACTTGACGTCGTCCCCGCCTTCCTCACCGCTTGCGCGGGCAGTTTCTCTAGAGTCCCCGACATAACTCGCTGGCAACTAAAGATAGGGGTTGCGCTCGTTGCGGGACTTAACCCAACACCTCACGGCACGAGCTGACGACAGCCATGCAGCACCTAGTAAGAGGTCCGAAGACTTAAATGTTTCCACTTAATTCCTCTCACTTTCAAGCCCTGGTAAGGTTCCTCGCGTATCATCGAATTAAACCACATGCTCCACCGCTTGTGCGGGCCCCCGTCAATTCCTTTGAGTTTCAACCTTGCGATCGTACTCCCCAGGTGGATTACTTATCACTTTCGCTTAGTCACTGACCGTATATCGCCAATAACGAGTAATCATAGTTTACGGCGTGGACTACCAGGGTATCTAATCCTGTTTGCTCCCCACGCTTTCGTCCCTGAGCGTCAATCCAGGCCTAGTGAGCTGCCTTCGCTATCGGTGTTCTATGACATATCTATGCATTTCACCGCTACATGTCATATTCCGCCCACTTCGACCGAATTCAAGATCTACAGTATCAATGGCAGTTCTACAGTTGAGCTGTAGGCTTTCACCACTGACTTATAAATCCGCCTGCGGACCCTTTAAACCCAATGATTCCGGATAACGCTTGCACCCTCCGTATTACCGCGGCTGCTGGCACGGAGTTAGCCGGTGCTTATTCATTTGGTACCTTCAGCTCTCTACACGTAAAGAGGTTTATTCCCAAATAAAAGAAGTTTACAATCCATAGAACCTTCATCCTTCACGCGGCATGGCTGGTTCAGGCTTGCGCCCATTGACCAATATTCCTCACTGCTGCCTCCCGTAGGAGTCTGGTCCGTGTCTCAGTACCAGTGTGGGGGACCACCCTCTCAGGCCCCCTACCTATCGTCGCCATGGTAAGCCGTTACCTTACCATCTAGCTAATAGGACGCATGCCCATCTTGTACCGCCAAAGCTTTAATAATCAGAAAATGCTATCCGATTATACTATGAGGTATTAATCCGAATTTCTCCGGGCTATCCCTCAGTACAAGGTAGGTTGCATACGCGTTACTCACCCGTGCGCCGGTCGCCACCAAAATAGCAAGCTATTTTTATGCTGCCCCTCGACTTGCATGTGTTAGGCCTGCCGCTAGCGTTCATCCTGAGCCAGGATCAAACTCTCCGTTGTAAAAAACTTTGAATTTTATTTGTTGGCTCGTCTTTTTTATTAATACGCTGTTTTACCTTTTTTTCTCAATTTTCAAAGAACTTATTTGTCGTTATAGATTCTTAGATATTTAGAAGCTAGAATTTAGACTTCTTTATCTTTTCATTAATCTAAAACTTTTTTTCAACATCTCGCTCGTTAGCGGGGTGCAAAGGTAATCAAACTTTTTATTCTCGCAACACTTTTTTAATTTATTTTTTAAAAAAGTTTTTGATCGTTTTTATTACACTTTTATTTCAAAAACAAAACTAATTACTCAACTTAATCCCTGCTCGTTTGCGGGGTGCAAAAGTAATCATTTTTTTTACTCTCACAACTTTTTTTTCGTTTATCTTGAAAAAAAATCCTAAGTTTTGTTTTACTTTGTTATTTCAATTCAAATCCCACTCGTTAGCGGGGTGCAAAGGTACGTACCTTTTTTCATTTAGCAAGCTTTTTTATTTAAAAAAATCAAAATACTAGATGAAAGACTTGTTTTACTCGATGAATAGCTCTAAATAATAACTAAACTGTTTTATCTTTAAGACAATTTAAAATACCTAATGCTAAATTACTAGTTGTCGTGTGTAATTCATCTGCGGTAATTTCATTTATACCTAAGCCATATCTAGCCTCCTCACATCTTGATAACAGTGATTTTATCTCGTTTGAAACATTTTCAGGTAAATCTATTGATTTTAAAAAATCAAACAATTCAAATTTACTTATTATTATACCTTCTTCTTTATCTAAAGAATATCTTGCAATGTTCGAAAAAATTGTTGGTATCATTAAAAAAGCATCGCCATACCTTTTATTTTCTATTGTTAACTTTAAATCTTTCAATTTTGAATGAGTGATGTCTTCAATTAAATTTAAATCAAATGGTTTCTTAATTACTTCTTCAACTCTATTTATACTTTTCTCTTTTTTATGTCTTAATAAGAAGAATAATAGTCCAAGGAAAATAGGTGTCCCAATAGCTCCCCAGAAATATTTGTTATAAACAATCGATTTATTGAGTTTCCTGTTTTCAATATTTGGTTGCCCTGAAAACACTTCTTCAGAACCATTATTTAAATTTGAAGGCGTATTATTGGGGGTTACAAAACTTGCGTTCTGATCCACCTTTATTTCCTCTGCTTGTTCTTTTAATGTAATATACTGTTCTTTAATTGGATCAAAATAGGATAATGACATTGACGGAATTGTGATAATTCCACTTTGAGTAATTTGTACGTTATATATATAGGTAATTTCTCCCTCTGCTCCATTATTCCCAAAAGTAAAATTATTATTAATGATTGGGTCTCCATATTGAACCATCGATTTTGGTAAACTCAACTTTGGCGCATCTATATTATGAATATTTCCTTCTCCTTTAACAGTTATTTTTATTTCAAATACATCGCCTTGCTTATAAGATTTATTCTCAATCTTTCGTGTAAACATAAATCGACCGACTCCTCCCGTAAAATCATTTGGTGCATTTTTCGGTAATGGCATCACTTCAAAAGTTGCTCCGTTTGATGTAAAAGCGTATCCATCAAAATCACTTTTCAAATTTATCTTGAATGGCTTTATTGTATTTTTTCCTATTTCTGTTGGAAAAATTAATTGTTTATCATATTCAAAATAAAACATTCTTAAACCTTTAATATTTTTCTCTTCAACTCCAATATTCTGATTATTTCCTAATTCATGTTTTTCTAATGCGCCTTCTAATTCATACGTTTGATATCCTTCTAAAAATATTGGTTCAAAACGGGAATATATTTTAGCTGCAATTACAATAGGTTCTCCTTCGTAAATTTTTGATTTCGATTTTTCAATAATCCCAAATGCAGGTTGCTTCATTTGTTTATTAGAAACCTCATTCGTATTGTTTATAGGTCGATCTTTTTCAACTTTTACTATAACGATATTTGATTTATATACTTTATTTCCTTTTTTCACATAAGCTGGTCCAAATGTAAATGTCCCTTCTTTAGACATAACACCAGTTTGAGAAGAATAAGTCGATAAAATCATCTTTCCTGTTGTATAATCAGTTTCCATGCTTGATGCCTTCATGAAACTATTACTAGATACAAAAGCTTGAGGAAGGTCAACATTTATATTACCACTCACATTTGTTTTCACAGTAACCGTTATTTCTTCTCCTATTTGTATTACTTTAGGGTCAACAATTAATTGAACCATTGGCTTTTGAGAAAATGACTCAAACCCAAAGAATAATACACATATAAAATTTAACCACTTTAACATTTTACCAATCTTTACCTGATTCTGTACCTAAATTATTCCCTTTTCTTTCTGAAGCTCTACGTTTTGTTTCTGCTTCTTGTCTCATTAATTGATCCAATATTCTGTCAACCGTTTTATTTGGAAGCTTTGATTTATTCAAATTTTGTTTTCCTTGGTTCGATGTCGGTTGCTTATTGTTTTGTTTTGAATGTTGATTTGAGGACTTATTTGGTTCATTCTTCTGATTTTGTTTCTCTTGTTTATTTTTATTATTTGAGTTGTTTTTAGAATCATTTTTCTGCTGTTGATTTTTTAAACGTCGTATCGCTTCCGATAAATTATAACGAGTTTCATTATCATTTGGATTATTTTTCAATGATTTCTTATAGGAATCAATCGCTTCTTTATATTTTTTTTGTTGCATTCGGCTATTTCCAATATTATAATTGGTAAATGCTGAATTTTCTTTTTGCCTTTTTCTAGATTTTTTTGAATATATTTTTTCAGCACTTTGAAAATCATTGAGTTTATAAGCTGTTTGAGCTATTTCATCTGAAAAATCAATATTTTTAGGTGCTTTTTTATGAGCGCTTTTATAATATTTTAGAGCTTTTATATAATCTCCACTTTTATACGCTTGCCTTGCAACCAATAAAGAATCTTTCCATTCTTGTGCGAATGAAAAAGTCGAGCTTATGAGAAGGATATAAATTATTACTAATTTCATACTGTTTTCTTAATTTAAGATTGGTCTTTTGTGATTTCGAAACCCAATTAAATAAATCAACCAAAAGCACAGTGAAATAAATAAAGGTATTTGATATCTACTTTGTTCTACATTGAATTCTATCTCATCCACCTTTTTTCTTTTCATGGAATTAATTTTTTGCATAATTGCTGTTAAATTGGGATATGCATTACTCGTTATTACAGCAAAGCCACTTGCTTTATTCGCAAGGTATTTAATGAAGGTTTTATCTATTTTCGAAACAATCGGATTACCTTGTGCATCCTGCTTATATCCTAATTCTGGTCTAAAAGGATTATTAGGCACTAATCCTCCTTGATTTGAACCTATTCCCAATACACATAATTGAATATCTTGATCTAAAAGAGCTTCATAAACGATTTCAGGATCAGCTTCATGATTTTCACCATCCGTAACCAAAATGATTCCTTTCCCTATTTTTGCTTTTGAAAACATCTTCATTGAAATTCGAATTGCTTCTGAGACATTTGTTCCTTGATTTGAAATCATACCTGTTTCGATTTCATTCACAAAAAGTTTTGCGGCACTATAATCGCTCGTCATGGGCAACTGTACATAAGCACTTCCTGCAAAAATTGAAATTCCAAGTTTTTCTCCATGCAAATTATTGATTAACTGAATCAGAGCTCTTTTTGAAATTTCTAATCTTGACATTTTTTTATCAATGTCTTTTGTGTTCATAGAATTTGAAATATCCAATGCAACAACCAATTCTAGTGATTCTTTTGTACCTTTAATTTTTTTAGCCCCATAAAAAGGTTGTGCTATAGCAATAATAAGAGTGGTCAAAATCAATCTAAACAAAACATATTTTGCTATTAATTTTACAAATGAATTTTCATTAAAAAGTGTTTTTCGAATAATTGGTGCAACAGAATTCGTCAGTTTATTTGTTTTATAAATACTGAAAATAAAAAGCGCTATAATTGGTAAAACGACTCCTTCTAACACTAATAATGATGGGTACTTAAAAACCAAATGATCTTCTTTTGAATCACTTTCATATCCTAACAATGAAAATAATAAAGTAAACATTACAGAAGAAATAATTTCCCACATAACAACTGAAACTATCAGTTTTTTCATATTATATGTATATTTCTCTTTAATCATTTGTTCTAAATAAGAAGAAATTAGTAAACCAAGTCATTAATAATAGTACAAAAGCCCAATTCATAAATGCTGCAGGAGTTGCAGGAGGTTCAGATTTATACTGTTTATTCAATAATTTACTTTTTTCCAATTTTTCAATTTCTTTGTAAATTTCCTTTAATCCTTTTTCATCCGTTGCTCTAAAATATTTCCCCCCCGTTGTATTGGCAATATTTGTCAATGTTACTTCATCTATTTCTACGGGTGCATATTCATATCGAATTCCAAATGGAGTAATTACAGGTGAAAGCGCTTCTCCATTCATGCCTACACCTATTGTATAAACCCTTACATTTTTGGCTTTTGCTAATTCCGCCGCTGTTTCAGGCATGATTTCTCCTGCATTATTACTACCGTCTGTTAATAAAATAATGACTTTTGAGGGAATAGAATCATTTCTTAAACGAGAGACTGCTGTTCCTAATCCTGTTCCAATTGCTGTCCCTCCTTCAATATTTTCTCCATTAACTTTCTCTAATTGTTCTTTTAAAATTTCATAATCTAAAGTGGCAGGACAAGCCGTATAAGCTTCTCCTGCATAAACAACTAAGCCAATTCGATCCCCTACTCTTCCATTAATAAATTCTTTAGCAACTTTTTTAGAAGCCTCCATTCTATTGGGTTCGAAATCTCTTGCCAACATTGAAACAGAAACATCCATCGCAATGATAATATCAATCCCTTTTTTATAATTATCCTCAAAATTTTCTTGAGAATTCCACTGAAAAGGTCTTGCTAAAGCAATTATTAATAAAGCGGCAATAAATCCATAACTAACAATAAGAACTTTTCTAAAATTTTCAACCCAAGAAGAATTTATTTCCTCCTGAATCGTTTCATTACGAGAAAATTTTAACTCTCCTTGTTTCCTTTTTTCATTTCGGAATAAAACAATTAAAAGAATTGGAACAATGAACAATAACCACAACCATTGTGGAGCTAAGAAATCATATTCCCAAAACAATATATTCCAATTAGTTAACATTCAGCTTTTTCTTATTGTCTGTTTCTAATATGATTTTTTTAGCTAAACTGGAAATGCTTAATATTTCGAGCTCTTCTGGTGTTGATTTCGCAAACTTCACCATGTCTGATTGAATCAAAATCTCATTAATTTCTTCGATCGTCTGCTTTGTCAACCCAATCTGGGCTAATAATAATTTAGTTTCGTACGTTGTTTTTTCTAATAGATTAATTCCAAATTCCTTTCCTAAAAAGGAGCGTAAAATAAATGAAAGCTCGACATAATGTTTTTTCAGCATTCCTTTAGACCATAATTTTTCATTTTCTAATTTCTCAATCTCTAAAATTGCTTTTTCTTTTAAGGAAAGTTCATTGGTTAATATTGCCTTTGGTTCTTTTGTTTTTCGCTTTATAAAAAAGAAAATCAGAATTGTCATTAAAGCTATTGGAAGAATAAGCCACCAATAATTAGAGGCAAATCTTTTCATTTTATCACTAAATGGTTCATTCGGAAGTTTTGTAAAAGATTCCTTAATATCGTATATGTCTTTATCTTTTTCAGCAGGCACTAAATTAACTTGAATCAAAGCGCTTGGCAATATTAATTTTTGATTCCCAAATTTTATTTCGACTGAAGGGATTTCAAAATAACCTGAGTCCCAAGCAGTAATTTTATAGCCACCTATCCAAATTCTTTCTTTATTTTTTCCCGAAACAATTGTATCGTGAAAACGCTTCATTATTTCCAACTCAACCATTTGATTGTTGGATTTATTTTTAGTCCCTGTGATAATTTTTGCTGGTATAAATGTTTTAAACGGATTAAAATTTACTTTTTTATTTCCATTTAATTTGATCATGTAGGTGAGAGATGTTTGTTGACCTATTAACAATTGATTTCTGCCGATAACAGTTCTTCCTTCTTGCGCAACTAATTGAAGCGAAAAAAACATCAATATCAATATGGAAATCTGCTTTAACATTACCCTCTTTGTTGAAATAATTTCATTAATACTGGAATAAAATCTTGATTTGTTGCAAAGGTTGCGAGGTCAATTCCTGCTCGTTTAAAATCTTCCGTAAATTTGAGTTCATTCGTTTCGATTGTTTTTTCAAATTGTTTTTTTACGGTAGCTGAATTACAGTTGATCCATGTTTTTTTTCCTGTTTCAGCGTTAAAAAATTGAATCAAACCTACATTTGGCAAAGAAAATTCAGCTGGATCATATATTCGAATTGCTACCATATCATGTTTTTTACGACTAACTTTCATTCCTTCCATGAAATCATTTCTATCATAAAAATCACTAATTACAAAAGCAATACTTCTTTTTTTCTGCGTATTTCGAAAAAATTTGAGAGCTTCATTGATATTTGTTTCTTTGCTTAAAGGTTTGAATTCAATTAATTCTCTTAAAATAACAAGCGCATGATTTCTTCCTTTTTGAGGGATAATATATTTTTCAACCTTATCTGAAACAAAAATTGCCCCTACCTTATCGTGATTGCTTATAGCCGAAAAAGCTAGAACGGCAGTTATCTCAAGTGCTAAATCTTTTTTTGATTTTTCAACCGTTCCAAATTCGCTTGAACCTGAAACATCTATAATCAGCATCACGGTTAATTCTCTTTCCTCTTCAAATATTTTAACGAAAGGACTGTTAAATCTTGCTGTAACATTCCAATCAATTGTTCTAACCTCATCGCCTAATTGATAATCCCGAACTTCACTAAAAGCCATGCCTCTTCCTTTGAATGCCGAATGGTATTCACCTGAAAACACATGCTTGGTTAACCCTTTCGTTTTAATTTCAAGCTTTTGTATTTTTTTGAGTATTTCTTTTGTTTCCATTTACAGAATTAAGAATCGGACTTTTAAAAATCAAGGAACTTCAATTCGATTTACAATTTTAGCGATAATATCTGTTGAAGTCATATTTTCTGCTTCAGCCTCATAAGTTAAACCAATTCTATGGCGCATCACATCTGGAGCAACAGCTCTAATATCTTCTGGAACTACAAATGCTCGGTCTTGTAAAAATGCATACGCTTTTGCCGCTAATGCTAAATTAATACTTGCTCTTGGCGAACATCCGTAACTGATTAATGGCTCTAAAAAACCTAAGCCATATTTTTCTGGAGTACGTGTTGCATAAACGATGTCAACAATATATTGTTCTACTTTTTCGTCTAAATATATTTCTTTTACCAATTTTCTGGCTCTCTCTATATCAGAAGCTGAAACAATTTTTGAAACCTTCGCTAAACCTTCAGAACGCACATTCGAACGAATAATTAATTTTTCTTCTTCTTTTGTTGGATAATCCAAAAATAACTTCAACATAAATCGATCCACTTGAGCTTCAGGCAAAGAATATGTTCCTTCTTGTTCAATTGGATTCATTGTAGCTAAAACTAAAAATGGAGAAGGTAATTGAAACGTTTCATCTCCAATTGTAATTTGTCTTTCCTGCATTGCTTCTAAAAGAGCACTTTGAACTTTTGCGGGCGCACGATTAATTTCGTCAGCTAAAACAAAATTTGAAAATATTGGACCTTTTTTAACATTAAAAGCTTCGGTTTTTGGACTATACATTAATGTTCCTGTTACATCCGCAGGCAAAAGATCTGGTGTAAATTGAATCCTACTGAAGTCAACAGCAATTGCTTCCGAAAGCGTCTTAATCGCTAATGTTTTAGCCAATCCAGGCACACCTTCCAATAACACGTGTCCATCAGCCAATAAAGCAATTAATAAACGATCAACCATATACGCCTGGCCAACAATTACTTTTCCAACTTCTTGTTTCAGTTGAGAAATAATGTAATTTTCTTGTTTAATTTTTTCACTTAATATTCGCAGCGCATCTGCTGGATTAATTATATTATCTACACTTTCCGACATAGTCTCTAATAATGAATATACAAAGTTGAGCAAGTTTAAGTATAAAACGCTTGTAAATGCTGTTAAATAATGTTAACATTGAGCATTAAAAATCAATTTTCACTTACAATGAATGACCGCAAATGTAAAGAATGTGACCAAAAATTAAAAGGGAGGAAAGATCAAAAATTTTGTTCTGACTACTGTCGAAATACATTTAACAATCGATTGAATGAAGATGCTTCCAATTATGTTCGTCGTGTAAATAATATATTACGAAAAAATAGAAGAATTTTAGCTGAATTAAATCCCAACGGAAAAAATACTGTTGATGGAATTCGATTAGCAGAAGATGGTTTCAATTTTCATTATTATACAAATGTTTATAAAACTCAAAAAGGAGCTATCTATTATTTCTGTTATGAACAAGGTTATTTAAAAATGGAAAATGATCAATATATGTTAGTACAGAAGCAAGATTATGTAAGATAGCAAACTTGTTTCGACTAATATTTCAGTTTAAGCAATATAGCTTTTATGAAAATATTTTTTCTAAGTTAGAATAAATGGTATAATTTTGGGTTGAACTTAAAAAAACAATATGAGTATGAAAAATAAATTATCACTTATTGTTGCGGGAGCTTTAATAAGTATTTCAATTGTTGGATGTAAAAAAAAAGACACTAACAATTCGAACTCAAATACGAATACAAATAGCGACGTATCTACTGCTACAGATAATAATTTAGCAGATGCTGCATTTAACGATGTTCAAAATATTTCTGATCAAGCTTCTACTGGTACATTAGTTTTTTATTCACCACTATATTCTGGTGATGGAAAAGAAATAAATTCAGATCAATACGCTAAATCAAGTTGTGCCACAATTACGCATGATACCGTTTCTGTTCCTCATCTTCTAACAATTGACTTTGGAACAGTTAATTGTCAATGCAACGATGGAAAAAACAGACGTGGGAAAATTTTAGTTTCTTATCAAGGACATTACAGAGATAGCGCCTCCGTACATACAATCACATTTGATAATTATTTTGTAAATGATAATCAAATTTTAGGAACTAAAACAGTAACCAATAATGGTCACAATGCAAATGGAAATTTAACATACTCAATTCATGTTAACGGACAAGTAATTAAAGCAAATAATGGCGGTACAATTACTTGGCTTTCCGACAGAATACGTGAATGGACTGTAGGAGAAAATACATTAACTTGGGCTGATGATGTTTATTCAATTACTGGAAATGGTTCTGGTACAAGTGCCTCAGGAGTTGCTTATACGATTAATATCACTACGCCTCTAGTTAGAGCATTAATTTGTCATTGGTTTGAAAGTGGTGTTGTTGATGTTACTCCATCTGGACTGCCAACTCGTACAATAAATTATGGAACAAGTGGTTGTGATGCGAATGCAACTGTAACAATTAATGGTACAACTTATCCAATTTTATTAAATTAAAAAACCATTTTACAAAAAAGGTGATTTTGAAAATTTCAAAATCACCTTTTTTTTTTGAATTAAAAATTCTATCCGTATAATTCTTGTCTTATTTTCTCATACAATACCATACCCGTTGCAACCCCAACATTTAATGAAGAAATTTCACCTTTCATTGGGATTTTCGCTTTGATGTCTGCCATATTTAAGATGTCTTGAGTAATTCCATCTTCTTCTGACCCCATTACAATGGCAACAGAACCTCTTAAGTTTACTTCATATAAAGGAACATTCGTTTTTTCAGTACAAGCAACAATACGTAAACCACATTGTTGTAAATAAAACAATGAATCTTTAATATTATCTGATTTACAAACAGGAATTCTATTCAAAGCACCTGCCGAAGTTTTAATTGCATCTGATGTTACTTGAACAGAACCTCTTGAAGGAATAACGATTGCATCCACTCCTTCACATTCAGCAGTTCTTGCAATTGCTCCAAAATTTCTTACATCCGTAATTCGATCTAAAAATAAGACGCAGGGTTTCTCTCCTTTTTCTAATTTTTCTTCTACCAATTTCTCTATCGAATGATAACTAATTGGAGAAACATAAGCAATCACACCTTGATGATTGTTTTGTGTTACCTTATCCAATTTTTCTTGAGGAACGTATTGGATGTAATAATTCTTTCCTGCTAATGCATCTTTTAATTCTAAAAACAAATCTTTATTGATCCCTTTTAAAATCATTACTTTATTAATTTCTCTTTCTGCTTTGATTGCTTCAATTACTGCACGAATACCAAAAATAAATTCATCAGAATCTTTTCTTTCTCTACGTTCGTATGTTTTTTCACTTCCAAAACTATCTCTTTGAGTGAATTTTCTATTTGCTGAATATTCTTCTCTTTTACCGTAACCTTCTTTTCGGTTATTTCTTCTGTTTTCCATATATTTTTTCTCGACTTGATCATCTTTACGATTTTTTTTCAAAAATCTGCTTAGTCTGCCGTCCTAAATGTTGTAATTCCCTTGTACAAAGTTACAATATTTATTAAATCTTTCCTTTAATTATATTCGATTTGTAACCTATCTCACTTCTCTGAATACTTTTTGAATCAATGAATTGTTTTAAATATTCATAAATCATGTCAATCCTATCTTCATGGCCTTCGATTATTTTATTCATATCTGAAAGTTTCAAAAGTATTTCCTGATTTGAAATTATCATTTCTCTCATTTTAATAAATACTTCAATAATGCATACACTTATATTAATGGCTTTTTCACTTTTTATTACGTTAGATAATTGTAAGATACCATGTTCAGAAAATACAAGTGGTAAATATCCTCCCAAATGACTTTTTGAGGGTATCGCATTTTGCGATACCAATAGTTCCGTTTCTTCTTTATTAAGTTGAAACATAAATTTTTTAGGAAATCTATTCAGATTTCTTTTGACTTGTTCTCTTAATCTAAAAGGTTTGATTTGATACAAATCAGCTAAATCTCGGTCAAGCATAACTCTTTGACCTCTGATTAAGTAAACTTTTCTTATGATTTGTTCATCTGGAATTATAATATCATTCATTATTAGGTATTAATTAGATTAAACCTAAATTTAATAAATATTAACTTTCTTAATGAATTTTAATCAAGAAAATTTAAAACTAATATCTAAAAGCAAATTCAACCTCAACATTATCGCCGAGAGTTTTTGCTACTGGACATGCTTTACCTGCTCTGATTACTCTTTCTGCAGTTTCTCCGTCCCAATTGTTTTTTGTTAAATCTAATTCAATTACGATTTTACCGATTCTTCTTGGTTCAGCTGCCATGATTTTTTGAACATTCGCTTCAGCATGAACAAAACTGATTTCATGATTGTTACAAAATATTCCCATGATTGTGATCATACATGAAGCATAAGCAGTCGCTACTAAGTCAGTTGGTGAAAATGCTTCTCCTTTTCCATTATTATCAACAGGGGCATCCGTTATTATTTCTATTAGAGATTGAAGATGCGTACATTTTGTTCTTAAATCTCCTAAATATTCAACTTTTGAAGTAATCATGGCAAATAAATATTGTAACTTTGTAATCGATTAATTGTTATCCCTTGGAAAACGGTACAAAAGTAATGTTTTTTATTGTTCTTAATTGTATCTTTTGATTCTATTTTAACGGGTAACTCAACTTAAAAAATTATGAGTGAATTAATAAACAATGAAAATTCATCTATAAGAATAAAAAAACCAAAATGGCTTCGTGTAAAATTGCCTACTGGTGAAAATTATAAAAAAGTTCGGGCATTGGTTGACGAGCATAAGTTACATACTATTTGTGAAAGTGGAAGTTGTCCAAACATGGGTGAATGTTGGGGAGAAGGAACTGCAACTTTCATGATTTTAGGTAATATTTGTACCCGTTCGTGTGGTTTTTGCGCAGTTCAAACAGGACGTCCAGAAGCTGTTGATACTTTTGAGCCTGGTAAGATTGCTCACAGTGTAAAAACGATGGGAGTCAAACATGCAGTTATCACTTCAGTTGATAGAGACGATTTAAAAGATGGAGGTTCTGAAATATGGGCGCAAACCGTTAGAGCGATTCGGCAACAATCACCGGCAACAACTATGGAAACCTTAATTCCTGATTTCGCTGGTAAATGGGAAAACTTACAAGTAATTATTGATGTTGCTCCGGAAATCGTTTCACACAATTTAGAAACGGTTCGTCGTTTAACCAAACAGGTTCGTATCCAAGCAAAATATGATCGAAGTTTAGAAGTATTATTCCGTTTGAAAAAAGGAGGAATGAGAACAAAATCGGGAGTTATGCTCGGGCTTGGAGAGTCAAAAGAAGAGGTTTTAGAAACAATGGAAGATTTAGCAAGTGTTGGTGTTGACATTCTTACGTTAGGGCAATATTTACAACCTACACCAAAACATTTACCCGTTGTTGACTTTATCACTCCTGAACAATTTGATGAATATAAAGCATTAGGAATGAAAATGGGATTTAGATACATTGAAAGTGGTCCTCTTGTAAGATCTTCCTATCATGCTGAGAAACATCTGTTTTGATTTTGGATTTTGGATTGAGGTAGTTTATAAATTGTAAAATATGAAAAGCTCTTTTTATTTACTTCTTTTCATTGCTTTATTTTCAGCTTGTACTTCATCTGAAAATAAAAAATCATCCTCAACGGTTGAAAATACAACTTCAATTCACCAAACAAAAGTTTATTTTGGATCGATTGGAAAATATCCAATTACAATGGAATTGACTATTGATGATGAAACGCTAACTGCTAAATATGTTTACAACAATAAATGTGAAACAATTAAGTTAAAAGGTGAAATATTAGATGGGAATTTAACATTATCAGGAGGAAAAGAATGTTTTGAAGGTAAACTCGATTCAACTTCTATCACAGGAACTTGGTCAAACGGTAAAAAGAAATTTCAATTCAAATTAGAAGAAAGAGATATTCCATTCTTCAGTGTTTCTTATAAAACCTTAAAAAAAGAAAATTGTAAATACGCGAATGAAACTCGCAAGCATATTACTGATTCTACAAATTACTGGGATACTTTATGTACTTCAATCGACATACAATTAATGTCTTTTATTTTTACTGATAAATCACTTGAACAAAAAATCAACTCTTTCATTGAAAAAGAGGTTTGTGAATTTGGAAAAGGTTTCGACGACAATCTAAGTTTTAAAACGATCCAGCAATTACTAAACTCAGTCAACAAACAAAATGATGAATTCGGATATGAGCATAGTATTTCTTGCAATTTAATTGAACGTTTCGAAAATATTTTAACTTTTTCAATCAGTGATTATTCATACGGTTTTGGAGCAGCTCACCCGAATCATTTTTCAGTCATGTATAACATTGATTTAAAAACTGGAAAACTAATTCAATTGGAAGATCTATTCAAAAAAGGTACAAAATATCAATTAGATAGAATAGCAGAGAAATTATTCACAAAAGAAAATGGTTCAGAATTCTGGAATTTTGAACAAGGCCAATTTGAATTAAATTCAGATTTCATCATTCAAAAAGATGGATTGCTTTTTACTTATGACGCTTACGAAATTGGATCTTATGCTGCTGGAGACCCTTCTGTTTTTATTCCTTTTTCTAAGATTAAAAAACTATTGAAAAGCGAATCTGTTTTAAAAGAATTTGGTATTGAATTTTAATGAATTGGAAAAATATGGCGTTAGATTCCAGATTTTTCCAATTTATATTTTACCTATTAATTTCCAATTCAACACAGTTGTTCCATTACTTCTAGATTGACTTTGATCTCCATTATAAATTAAATATGATTTGGAAGAATTACTCAAACGAGAATAATAATCAATGTTTTTGAAAAAATCAGAATTAATAGTTTGACCAGATTTTATTTCAATCGGAATTAATTCATTTTCCTCATCAATTATCAAATCTATTTCATGACCTGTTTTATCTCTCCAATAAAATAAATTAATCGGTAATCCTAAATTTGTTCGTTGTTTTACAAATTCAGTCACAACAAAAGTTTCAAAAATTGCACCTTTATTTGGATGAGTTTCTAAATGTTGAATTGAACGAATTCCTAATAAATAACAAACTAAAGAAGTATCATAAAAATAAATTTTAGGTCGTTTAACTATCGTTTTATTAAAGTTTTTGAAATGAGGTTTTAAAAGATAAATAATAAAACTACTCTCCAATATTCCAATCCACGATTGAATTGTTTTCACATCGACTCCAACTTCGATTGAAAGCGAACTTGCATTAAATTCTTGACTGGTTCTCCCTGCTAACAATCGAATAAATCGCTCAAAAACAATTAAATCAGTTACATTTTTTATTTGTCGAACATCTCGTTCTATATACGTTCGAATATAGTTTGGACACCAATCAACCGGTGGAATTTGTTGATCATAAATCGGCGGATAAAATCCTTTTAAAAGCAATTCTTCTGTTGAAATAGGTAAAAGATTATTTTGCTCTAACTCTTCAATTGAAAATGGTAATAAATTTAATATCGCCACTCTTCCAGCCAAAGATTGCGTAATATTTTCTTGTAATAAAAAATTATTAGAACCTGTTAATATAAACAACCCTTTCACTTTTGATTTATCCAATATTTCTTGTAGATAAGAAAATAAATGAGGTGTTCTTTGAATTTCATCTAATATTGCTCCATCTGGAAAAGAAGCTAAAAATCCACGCGGATCTTGATTGGCAAATTCTCGTGTATCAATATTTTCTAATGAAATATAAGGTTTATCAGAAAAAACTTCTTTTACCAGAGTTGTTTTCCCTGATTGTCGAGCACCTGTTACAGCAACACATTTAAATGTATTCGCCAATTGAATTAATTTATTTTTCGCAACTCTTTGAATCATTTAACAAAAATATGGAAAAATTTGGAATCTAATTCTAAATTTTTCCACTAAAATAACTTTAATATAAATTTAAATGGCTAATTAACTTTAATATCCACTTCATTTTTGGAACATTTAGAACTTACCTTAATATGTATTTTATCAAAAAATTAAGTATGTTATTTAGTTAGAAATTCTACCTTTGTCAAAAAAAATTAATATGAGTACTTACGATATAACAATCATTGGTTCTGGGCCTGGAGGATATGTTTCTGCAATACGTTGCGCACAGTTAGGATTTAAAACAGCTCTTATTGAAAAATATGACACTTTAGGTGGTACTTGCTTAAATGTTGGTTGTATTCCATCAAAAGCTTTATTGGATTCTTCTGAACATTTTCATAATGCAAAACATAACTTTGCTGAACATGGAATCGAAATTTCTGGTTTAAAAGCGAACTTAGAACAAATGATCAACCGTAAGGCTGAAGTTATTTCTCAAACTTGTAATGGAATTAAATTCTTAATGGATAAAAACAAAGTTGATGTTCATTATGGATTAGGTTCTTTTGTAGATAAAAATACGGTAAAAGTTACTGATAAAGAAGGGAAAGAAGCGATCTTATCTACAAAAAATGTAATTATAGCAACTGGTTCAAAACCAAATTTCTTCCCAGGAATGGAGCCAGATAAAAAACGTATCATTACTTCAACTGAGGCTTTAAAATTAGCTGAAATTCCTAAAAAATTATTAGTAATTGGTGGTGGAGTTATCGGTTTAGAGTTAGGTTCTGTTTACGCTCGTTTAGGTTCTGAAGTAGAAGTAATCGAATTTGCGGATTCAATTATTCCTACAATGGATAAAACGTTAGGAAAAGAATTAACACGTGTATTGAAAAAAGAAGGTTTCAAATTCAATATGCAACACAAAGTTCAAAGCGTTACTAATTTAGGTGATAAAGTAGTTTTAAAAGCGTTGAACAAAAAAGACGAAGAAGTTACTTTCGAAGCTGACTATTGTTTAGTTGCTGTTGGAAGAAAAGCATATACAGAAGGTTTAGGTTTAGAAAATGTTGGTTTAACTGTAAACAACAGAGGTCAAGTTGATGTAAACGATCATTTACAAACTGCCGTTCCAAATATATACGCAATCGGAGATGTGATCAAAGGAGCGATGTTAGCACATAAAGCAGAAGAAGAAGGTGTATATGTAGCTGAATTAATTGCTGGACAAAAACCTCATATCAATTATGCATTGATACCAGGTGTTGTTTATACTTGGCCAGAAGTTGCTGCAGTTGGTAAAACAGAAGAAGAATTAGTTGCTGCTGGAGTTGAATTCAAAGTTGGTTCTTTCCCAATCAAAGCATTAGGAAGAGCAAGAGCATCTATGGATACTGCTGGTTTAGTTAAAGTATTAGCTGATAAAACGACAGATGAAATTTTAGGTGTTCACATGATTGCTCCACGTGCAGCTGATTTAATTATGGAAGCTGTGACAGCAATGGAATACAGAGCTTCTGCTGAAGATATTGCTCGTATTTGTCACCCACACCCAACGTATTCTGAAGCTGTGAAAGAAGCTGCGTTAGATGCTACGGATAAAAGAGCATTACACGCTTAACTTCGACTCCGCTCAGTTTTCGTGGTTCGACTCCGCTCAGTTAGCGTTTATTAAGATTAAAGACAAAAGACATTAAGACTTATAATTAAAAAGCCGATTCGTTAATTTGAATCGGCTTTTTTGTATCACAGAATTTAATTCTCTTATAAGCAACTTGCTTCTATTAGACGAATATCAATTTCTAATTGGTTAAGATTCCTTTCAATCGTTTCAAAAGGCGTAACAGAAAAGTAAATGTGTTCCCAATCTGTTTTTACTAATTCACCATCAAAAGTTCTGTTTTGGTCTTCTAAATTCAATATAGATTTCGAAGAAATTGAAAAAGTTTGATCAACATAATTTTGGTATATTTTCAATGTTTCTTTTAATTGAATTAATATCTCTTTAGGCAAATCCTTCTCCGGATGTTTAGTATAACTTTTAAAAAAAAATTGATGGCATGATAAATAATCATTTCTATAGCCCATTAACAACTCCTCCTCTTTTACGGATTTACCTTCTCCTAAATATTTGTACAAACTATTTCTAACTTCAGAAATGTTGTTTAATACCTTCTCCGTTTTTTGTTGTAATTCTATCCTAACTAATGAATCGGTCTCGATTTTATTAATTTTATCATTTAATGATGATGAGGCAAAAATCGTTACATTTTTCAAATGTGAATCTGCAATCTCAATCGCTTCTTCTTTATATTTCGCACCATAAATTGCCGTAAGCGTAAACAATAATCCTCCCGCAATCACAACCATAATTGATGATAAGATTGTATTCATTTTCGTTTCAGGATTTCTGATCCCCGAGAAAAAGAATACTGGTAAAAACAAGAAAAACAACACACCCAACGCCAATAGCCACATAAAACTAGCTCCTGGCCAATGCATGATTTTAAAGAGTGTTGATAAACAAAATAAAATACCAAAGATTACTCCAAATCCTATAATAAATTTTTGCTGGACTACTTTGACTTCCTTTGATTTAATTAAGAAAAATATAGGTAAAAAGATAAAACTAATAGAAATTATCGCTAATTGTAATAATACACTTGCTCCAGGCCAATGCATAATTTTAAATATTGCTCCGATAGCAAAGGTTATAGCGGAAAACATTCCACTTCTCAACATGACTTTTTTCATGGCATAATAATGTTTAAATGTTAATAATAAATCTGTCTCTTCTTGAATTTCTTTCAATTCCTTTTTGAAGAAACGCGGCAATACGCTTCGATAATAGTCATCAAAGTTTTTGTCGGGTGACATTTCATTTTCAATAACACAACAAATATGATCCAAGAGGCTTAACTGCAGCTCCTCCGTCTTGATTCCGTTACGTCTAACATCCTCCAGAATAAAATCAACTTGATCTTTACTTAACTCATACACATTCAACCCATTTTTGGTTTTAAGTCTAATAGAAATATCATTGTATCAATGAAATCTGAATACTCATTCACTTTTTCTTTGGCTATTTGCTTTCCTGTAATTGTAACCGAATAATACTTACGAATGCGATTTCCTACATTTACCACATCGGTGGATAAAATTCCTTGCGCTTCCAAAGCATGCAATGTAGGATACAATGCTCCTTCTGTCAATTGAATTTTACCTCCAGTAAGCTCTTTTACTTTCTGAGTAATCTCATAGCCATACATTTTGTCACTTTCTGACAATAACTTTAAAATGATCGTTTTTAAAGTCCCTTTTATTAATTCTGATGAATACATGATACAAATATACACTTTATTTTTTACATACCTAATTTTCTTATGTATATTTATGAAAAAATAATTTTAAAGGATAAATAGACTTTAGAATCTAAAACACAAATTGTGGCTTGTTTTATATCTTCCATCTTTAAGTTCGTAGAAAGAGTCGAATTACTGATGAATCACCATATAATATTATAGGTTAAAGTAATTTGTTATTATAGATTACCTTCCCAAGTCGCTCAATATGATCCAATAATTCCAAATTTTTAATCGAATTAATTGATTTCAAATCAACTTTATAAATTAAATCAGATTCATCAAAATCATTTAATATTTGAGGAATAATGGTCTCATCAATTTTATTTATAATTACTAGATCTATATCACTTCGTTCATTAAAAGTATTTTTCACACGTGAACCGAAGATCTCAACTTTTGATACTTGAGGATAATTACTAAAAATTGATTGAATAATTGCTGTTTCATTTTCTGTTAAACCAAACATATCATTTTAATTTGTTGATCAATTCTTCAAAAATGAAAACATATTCATTTAATATAATTGGAACAACTTTTTGAAAAACTGACAAATCATAAGTGTGGCTCAATAAATTTCTATCCGAAATCATTTGAAACCATTTATCAGCATGTTCTATATATTTATTAGCAAAAGCTTCTCTTATAACAGATTTTGGAGATATTTGATCTAATATCAAACCATCATTTTCCATTTTATCTTTAAGAGTTTTCCATGCTAATTCTAACGTAAATTCAAATCGTTGAACTATACCTTCTTTTTCTAATTGAGATAAATTAGAAAAATCTAACTGTTGAACATCTTTTAATAATTGAAAGGCATTATTAAAATTTTCAAGACGTTGCCTCCATCTAATATCTTGTTCCATAACTCAAATTTAATGCTTCACCAACACCATCTCATCCACCAAATGTTTCGCTCCGGCATATTTATCCATCACCCAAAGTACATACCGAATATCTACTACAACATTTCTGCATAAATGAGGAGAATAATTGAAATCGCTCATTGTACTTTCCCAAGTACGATCAAAATTAAGCCCCATTAAATTACCACTTCCATCTATAACCGGAGAACCTGAATTTCCTCCAGTTGTTGGATTCGAGCCTGTAAAACAAACCCATAATTCCCCATCTTGTGCGTATTCTCCAAAATTTTTCGCTTCGTATAAATCAACCATTCCAGGTAACAATTCAAAATCCGGGTTTCCTGTTTGATGCTTTGCAATGATACCATCTGTTGTCGTGTGCTCTAAGTACATCATCCCATCTGCGGGTTGAGAACCTTCAATTTTACCATAAGCAACACGTAATGTACTATTGGCATCAGGCCAATGTTGATCATTTGGAAACATTATTTTTTTTCCTTCAACATACGTTTTTAGCAAAGCATTCATTTTCATTTGAAATTCAACACCTTTGGGACGAATTTCCTTTGAAAAGTCACTAAATTTATTAAACCAAAAGGAATAACCCAAATCTTTTTCAATCCTCTTAAGTGATTTGCTATTGAAATTTTTTATAAAGTTTAAAAAACGATATTTATCTGTAAAAATAGATTTATAATATATCACTTTACTCAATACATTCACATTTGTTTTATAATATTCTTCGGGAGTTAATATCAATTTAAAATAGTGATCTGTCAATAATTCAAAAATACGTTTATCAACATTGACATCATAATTTTTATAAAAATTTTCAGCGCCTTTTGCTAAATCCCCAACTCTTTTCTCAATTTCATTCTTCTCTACATATTTAGGATAATTCACTATAAAATTATCTAAAGCCTTCGCCATTTTGAAATATTCGGGTCCTATAGAAAAATACTCTGTTCCTACATTAAATTTAAAATCACTTAGGTAATTCTCTT
The DNA here is from genome assembly GCA_016178305.1 of Flavobacteriia bacterium. Lineage (GTDB taxonomy): Bacteria > Bacteroidota > Bacteroidia > Flavobacteriales_D > Crocinitomicaceae > CAIUKX01. The sequence goes on from JACOTM010000068.1 coordinate 21,696, forward strand.
CTACCAATTGATTCATTAATAGAATAACATCTCCATACTTTTCCCGCCATTCCGATTTTGAATTTGCCATTTCTTGATACCTCTTCTCATAAGCAATTTTCAAGGAAACAGCATTTTCTTTTTTTAATCCTCCAATTTGACCAATCCACTTTTTATAGGCATTTGCAATGCTAGCTTGTTTAGCGGCATACTTAATTCTTATTTCATCTGAAGAACGCATCGATGCATCAATTACCGATAATGTTTTTTCTCGCATCGATATTTTTGCAGGCCTTTCAATATCAATAATGTACTTCAAATATGAAGAACTAACATGTTGCTCTGTTTGCCCAGGGAAACCATAAACCATAGTAAAATCCCCCACTTTCCGATTACCGAAAGAAATTGGCAAAAAATGTAGCGGTGTATATGGAACATTTTCTTTGGAAAATGAAGCAGGCTTATTTTCTTTATTCGCATAAATTCTAAAAACAGAAAAATCCCCTGTATGTCTCGGCCAAACCCAATTATCAGTATCTCCTCCAAATTTACCAATTGAATTCGGAGGAGTTCCTACTAAACGTACATCTGTAAAAATTTCTTTCACAATGATATAAAAATCATTCCCATAGTTAAATGGTTTTATTTCAGCTTCGTAATGCGTCCCATTTGTAGCATCTTTAATTAATTGATCTACATTTTTTTTGTATTGCAGACTCTTTTTTTCGTCTGAATCAGATTCTTTAATATTAAATAACACAGCTGCTGTCACATCATCGATTCGAACCATTCTTGCTGCATACAAGCTTGAATTTGGTAATTCTTCATCAAACGATTTTGCCCAAAATCCATTTTTTAAATAATCTTTTTCTAAGGATGAATGGGATTGTATCGCAGAATAACCACAATGATGATTCGTTAATATCAACCCTTTATTCGAAACAATTTCTGCCGTACATCCACCATTGAAATGAATAATTGCATCTTTTAAACTCGAATGATTCACATCGTAAATATCTTTCGCTGATAATTTCATTCCCATGGCTTGCATTTTCGATTCAAAAGCTGTCAAAACAGATGGAATCAACATCCCTTCCTCGGCAACAACGATGAACGTTAAAAGAAAAGAAGCTAATAGCGATAATGTATAATTTTTAATCATTCTATATTTTTTAGATTCTCAAAGATATTAAAATCAGTTTGAATAATAAGCTTAGTTCAATTAAAATCTGATTCTAAAATATTCTTCAAACTTAGATTATTAGCTAATTACACTTGATGAGGAGTAATAAAAAAATCTAATTATTTTATTACTATGTTGACAATTCTTGTTTACTTTTTAAGTAACTTCGTTTTACAATACTTTACATTTTGGAAATATTAAATATTATTTTTCGTTTAGGAGTCGTTTTTGCGATTTTTGGGTTTATCTGGGGAATCTTTCAGTTAATTTTCATGTTATTAAGAGGTCCATTAGCCATGCAATCAGGTGAATCATATATTATCAAAGCATTAAAGTATTTCTTTTTAGTTGACGTCACTTTTTTATTTACGCTAAAGGCTGATGAAATTAACATCAATCAACTCATTATCACTTGCCTTGTCTTGCTATTTTATTTCATGGGAAAACTTCAAAATAGACAAAAAAAAATAAAAATGTTTCAAATGGTGTCGAATGGTGTCAATCAGCAATCCAATCATTTCAATCTAAAAGCAGAAATTGCACTAATTATTTTTGCTATCACCTTTTTTATTGGTTTTATTTTCTTTCCCCAATTCGCTAAAAACCCTTTATCCAACTGGTTTCATACAAGCATTTTAGATATTGAAAATACGCCTGTTTTTGGATTTATATTTAAGGTTATTGGTTTTTTCTTCCTTATTAGTATTATTCTAAAAATGATTAATGCCTTTACTTTTTTAATTGCAGGCGCTCCAATTGTTCAAACAAACATTTCGAATGAGTTTCACCAAGAAAAAGAAAAGAAAAACGATAAATTTGATGATTTTGAAGAAGTAGAATAAATTCCAATTTATAACGCTTTAAACCTGACTGATGTTTTCAAAAATAGTCCCTTAATCTACATTAATGCCATTTTCACTTTGAATTCACCAGTATCATCAAAGGTCAATCGGTATATGCGTTCTCGATTTTGTTTATTACTTTGAAAATTTGGTCTAAAAGTGGCTTTTTCTCATCATTATGAATGATAAAATCTGCTAAATTCATTTTTTTTTCATCCGACCATTGATTCGCCATTTTTAATTTAGCTTCGATTTCAGAACAATGATCTCTAGCTACGATTCGTTTTATTCGAATGTTTTCCGGAGACACAATCAATATACTTGCATCAAAATTCTTATAGGCACCTGTTTCAAAAACAATTGCTGCTTCATTAAAAACTAAAGTTGAATTTTGTTTATCACACCATTTTTCAAATTGTTTCCGAACAGCAGGATGTACCAGTCCATTCATTTTTTCCTTTAAAAGGAGATTGTTAAAAATCTTATTTGCAACATAGGTTTTATTTAATTGATTATTGCAATAAGCTTCTTCTCCTAACAAATTTTGAATTTGATTAATAAGGTCCTTATCTGTAGTTATGATATTTTTTGCCTCATCATCTGAATAGAAAACAGGAAAACCTAACTGTGAGATTACTTTACAAACAGTTGATTTTCCTGATCCAATTCCTCCTGTAACGACAATTTTTTTCAAATAAATTAGATTTCTTGCACTTCAATCATATTGAAAGGCAATTTAATAATCGCTTGATAATCTTCTCCCGCTTCTTCCATATCTTCATCATCTTCCTCGTAGTACCAGTTAACTTGCACTTCTGTTCCTTTATGCTTCAATGACTCCAATTTCTTAAACAAATCCAAAATACATTTTGAAGAAGATGTATTAAAATATTCCAATTTAATATCCACCACTGTTTTAGTGCAAGGACTTGAGCTATAACTGTCAATCCAATCATTTAACGGCTTATAAAACTCAACTGAATTTTCAGGAATTGATCGTCCTTTTAATTCTAACACACCTGAAACGCTGTTAAAACTGACAGAGGGTGTTTTTGCTGAACCTTCTCGTATAATATTTTCCATAGTAGTCCTACTTTAATCGATTTTTACATTTAAACTAAAAAAACAATAATTTTCATCCACATCTAAAAATTCATATTCCAATTTATTTCCAGATTTTCTAGCAATGTCAATCATTCCTAAACCTGCTGTTCCTTTTTCAGAAACAGCTCCATTACTCAATATTGTTTGATAATATTCCCTTAATTCTTCTTTCCCTAAACTATTTATTTTAATCAACTTTGCTTCTAATTCTAAAGCCAATTCTTTTTCAATATAGTTTCCTGTTTGAATTAAAAAACCTTCTTCATTTTTCAATACCATAATTAATGCCGTCCTTGGATTTTTTCCTCCCAAATTAGCTTTGAGTAAATCATCGTCATCAATATGGTGATATAAATTTTGAATACATTCTACCAATACATTAAAAACTTTCTTTTTTCGTTTCGAAGACTCATCCAATGTCTGCATTTTTGTTTCCATTAAATGCAATACAGAAGCCAAAAAATCAGCTGTAACAATACCATTGAAAGACAGAATAATGTCTTCTTGTTCCATTGTACGATACAGCTTGAAAATTTTTCTCAGCGACATTGAATAATAGTTTTTTATACTTAGTTTGAAACAAATATAGAAAAAAAGTATCTAAAAGTGAAGCAATTTTATTTTTCTAAAAAATTAAAAACTAGAATTTAAGCTATATTTGTGATATGATTAAAAAAGATTGGTTTGAAGAATGGTTCGATACAAAGTACTACCATTCACTTTATCAAAATAGAAACGAAGCTGAAGCTGAATTATTCATTCAAAATTTAGTAAATAAGCTTGATATTTCACACTCTAATTTTGTAATTGATTTAGCTTGTGGTAAAGGAAGACATTCTATAACATTAAATAAATTAGGTTATAAAGTTCTTGGCTTAGACCTTTCCAAAAATAGTATTGAAACAGCAAAAAAGTTTGAAAATGAAAATCTGAAGTTTGCTATTCACGACATGAGAGACCCGCTAAATTGTCCAAAAGCAGAAGTTGTTTTCAATCTTTTTACAAGTTTTGGCTACTTTGAAACACTCGAAGAAAATCAGCGCGTACTAGCATCAGTTTATCAAATATTAAATGAAAAAGGCCTTTTTGTTATCGATTTTATGAATTCTCATAAGTCCATAAAAAACTTAATAACATCTGAAAATAAAACAATTGAATCAATAAATTATAATATTTCAAGAGAATATACAGGGTCTCATATTATCAAACACATCCAATTTGAAGATTTAGGTAAAAAATATCATTTCACTGAAAAAGTCCAAGTTCTAAAATTGAATGATTTTAAAGAAATGTTATCTCAAAATCATTTTCAAATTATTCGTACCTTTGGGGACTTCAATTTAAATGAGTTTGATGAATTAAATTCAGACAGATTGATTATAATAGCAAGAAAAAAATAGATGGAAAAGTTTTTAGTTTATGTAAGTTTAATCGGTGCGGTTATTCTAGGAGGATTTATCGTTACTTATTTACATGCTGCAAACAAAAATAAATTTATCAAATTGATGCTAAGTTTTAGCGGCGGTTTTTTACTTGCAATTGCATTTACTCATTTTGTTCCAGAACTCTATGATTCAGACACAAAAAACATTGGCATTTACATCCTTTTAGGTTTCTTAATTCAACTTTTATTAGAATTTTTCTCTGGTGGTATTGAACACGGTCACGTACATGTACATAAAGAACAAAAAATGCCTTGGGGATTATTCATCTCCTTATCCGTTCATTCTTTATTAGAAGGAATTCCTTTAGGAAATCAATATGCTGGGCACGAAATCCATCATGACCATGCTGGACACTCACTCTTATTTGGAATATTATTTCATCAATTACCAGTGGCAGTAGCCTTAATGACTTTACTATTAACTACAAATATATCTAAAGTGAAGGCTTGGACAATCTTAATTTTCTTCGCCATTATGACCCCATTAGGCTTAACATTTGGATTATTTGCTACCGAATCTTCAAACTTTTTAAACTTTAATATGATCCTTGCAATTGTTGTTGGGATGTTTTTGCATATTTCAACAACAATTATTTTCGAAACAAGTGAAAATCATAAATTTAACATCCTAAAATTAACCAGTATTTTGATTGGTTTTGTCTTAGCATTTTTGATACAGTAACGAAAAAATTTGAGTAAGCTTCTTTATATCTCGTAAATTTATCATTTCACCATCTTCAAAAAAGTCAGCCACATAATTTTAACATCGTGTAGTATCGTTGGATTTGCCAAGTATTTTTTATTCAATTCTAACTTAGCAGGCATAATTTCACAAATATAAGTCTCTTTCGGATTTTCAGATTTCCCAAGCAATTCATTTTCTTTAAAATATTCCAACGAAGCATAATCAGTGATTCCTGGTTTTACATTTAACACCTTCAATTGTTCGGTATTGTATAAATTCACATATTCCAAAACTTCAGGCCGAGGACCAACAATACTCATATCACCGATTAACACATTTAAAAACTGTGGAAATTCGTCTAGTTTATATTTTCGTATAAGATAACCAACTTTCGTGATTCGGCTATCATTCATCCCTACCGTGAGCTTCCCTTCTTTATCTGCATCCACACGCATCGTTCTAAATTTTACCAATTTAAACGGCTTTCGATTCACACCTATTCTTTCTTGCAAATAGAAAATTCCTCCTCTACTTTCTAAAAGAATTGCTAAACTCAGTAAAATACCAATTGGAAAAAATAACATCACTATTAATCCAGAAACCAATATGTCGAATATTCTTTTCAAACAACCACTTTATTAACTGCATTTACAACTGCATTTACAACTTGATTAATCTGTTCATTTGTCAAATCAACAAAAATTGGCAAAGAAATTTCTCTTTTAAAATTATCTTCAGCCACAGGATAATGATCTAATTGATAACCTAAATTGGTATAAAAAGACATTTTAGGCACTGGAATAAAGTGTACATTCACCGACACATCTTGATCAAAAATTGCTTGAATAATTGCATCTCGCTGTTCTTCAGTTATTCCATTAATTCTTAAAGGATATAAATGGTAACAAGTCTCTTTAAAATCATTTTGAATCTCAGGAATTTGCGCCCAATGATAATCGCTTAATTTTTGATTATAAGCAAGTGTAATTTCTTTCCGTTTCAATAAGGTTTCTCTATCATATCTCTCCAATTCCACCTGGCCAATTGCAGCAGCAATATCTGTCATATTACATTTATAACCTGCTTCAACAATATCGTATTTCCAATTCCCTTTTTGTGTTTTTGCAAGCGCATCTTTATTCTGACCATGCAACGTTTTTATGCACAATTCTGTGTAAATACTAGAATTATCAAAAGGCTCAGGTAAGTTTAAAGCAACTGCCCCGCCTTCACCCGTTGTCAAATTCTTAACTGCATGAAAAGAAAAAACAGAAATATCTGTTAATGAGCCCGCTCGCTTGCCATTATACCAAGCTCCAAATGAATGTGCTGAATCCGAAAGGACTAAAACTCTCCCCAGTTTTTCCTGCTCTTTTGTTTCAGCTTTAAAAATGTTTTTTTTAGCTTGAACCAATGCATTTATTTCTTTATAATCACATGGATAACCACCAAAATCAACAGGCATAATTACTTTGGTATGAACTGTAATCGCCTTTTCAATCTCTAAGTAAGAAATATTAAAATCAGATGCATTCACATCGACAAAAACAGGCTTCGCCCCACAATGCATCACCACATTAGCCGTTGCTGAATAAGTGTAAGCAGGCAAAATAACCTCATCACCTTCACCAACTCCAAACCATCTCAAAATAATTTCCAAACCTGCTGTCGCACTATTTAAGCATAAAGTTGCTTTATTTCCGCAATATTCAGTTATTTCTTTCTCAAATGCTTTCGTCCGAGGTCCAGTAGTAATCCATCCAGACTGTAATACTTTCACAACTTCATCAATTGCTTTTTGATTGATATTTGGGGGTGAAAATGGAATCATTTTTAATAAATTTTGTCGTAAAAATAAGCATTTTTTTAAGTTTTTTGTTTCTTAAGCTAATTTTGGAAAAATTTTATTTTGAGGTGCTAATGGAATATTAAACCTAAAATTAATCCACCTTTATATTCAAATTTCGCTCGTTTTTGAAAATTATCGTTTGTCCTTTTTTTGGGCTTGAACCAAAAAGAAGGCAAAAATTTCAATCACATGCGATCCTTAAATTTTAATCGAAACCTGTTATAAAACGCTTTAAAAAGATTCTATTATCAAGTGAATGATTATATTTGTTTTGAAAAATAAAAATAATGGAAAAAATAATTTGTGGCATACAACAAATGGGGATTGGCGTACCAAATGTTCAAGAAATATGGAAATGGTATCGAAAATTTTTTGGAATTGATGTTAAAGTCTTTGAAGATGCCGCAGAAGCCCCCTTAATGATTGAATACACAGGAAATGAAGTACATAAAAGAACCGCAACACTTGCATTAAGCATGGAAGGCGGAGGAGGGTTTGAGATTTGGCAATTCACTTCTCGTCCCACTAATAAAGCTTCTTTTGAAATAAAATTGGGTGATTTTGGATTATATTCTTGTCGCATAAAATCAAAAAACATAGACGAAACTTACCGCTATTTTAAAGTGAATGGGGCTGATTTATTAACAGAGGTTGTATATACACCAAATAATCACAAACATTTTTTTGTAAAAGATCCTAACGGCAATATTTTTAACATTGTTGAAAGCAGCAATTGGTTTTCAGAAACCAATCATCCTTCAAAATGTGGAGCAGTAGCTGGTACAATGATAGGCGTAAGCAATATTGACCGTTCAATCTCATTATACAAAGATATTTTAGGTTATTCAAAAGTTGAATATGATGTTATAGGGGAATTTGAAGATTTAAAAGGATTACCTGATGGAAGTAAGTCTTTTAGAAGAGTATTATTGTCCCATCCAGAAGAGCGACAAGGTCCTTTCGCAAAATTGCTAGGCGAAACAAAAATTGAATTAATCCAAGCAATAGACAGTACCAATTGTAAAAAAATATTTGAAAATAGATATTGGGGTGACTGGGGATTTATACATCTTTGTTTTGATATTCAAGGCATGGATGCTTTGAAAGAAGAATGTGAATCCAAAGGATATCGTTTTACTGTTGACAGCTCCAACACATTTGATATGGGTGAGGCAGGGGGCCGTTTTTCATACATTGAAGATAAAGATGGCACATTAATCGAATTTGTGGAAACACATAAAGTTCCTGTCTTGAAAAAAATTGGCTGGTATATCAATTTAAAAAATAGAGATCCTAAGAAGAATTTACCTAAATGGATGTTAAAAGCAATGGGATTAAATCGGGTTAAAAATTGATTCAAATGTATGAACTATTGATTTAAACTGATTTTTTATTTAAACTATTTTCATACATTTGATGTCTTATACTCCAAAAAATAATAAAATTATGTTAAAATATTGTTTCTCAATAATTTCAATGTTAACTATACTTGTTTCTATAATCGGTTGTAATGAAGAATTACCTTTATCTCCTGACTTTAAAGAAACTGCTATAATTTATGGCTTATTGGATCAAAATGAGCAAATCCATTTTATTAAAATCAACCGAGCTTTTATCGGTCCAGGAAATTCATTAGATATTGCAAAAATTCCTGATTCTAGTTATTTTAAGAATGTAGATGCTAAAATAACAGAGGTTGGAGGACTTAATAGAACTTGGACTTTGAAAGATACAATTATTACAAACAAAGACACGAATGGTGTTTTTTACGGTCCAGAACAAAAATTATATTATTTTGATAATGGCTCAACTCCTTTAAACGTGGATGCAACATATAAATTAAGTGTTACTATTGATAAAGGTTTAAGCACAGAATTCATTGTAAATGGAGAAACTCAATTAGTAAAAAGTGTGGCATTAACAAATACATCCAGTTTTAAATTAAATCTTTTAGAATCAAACGGGAATTTTCGTTCTGTGAGTATGGAAATAGCTGCGGGAAATGCTGCGACCATTAATACAAAATTTACTTTATTAGTTGATGAGTATGAAAATCAAAATTTAAATACAATTGAAATTCCTTGGACAATCGGTGAACAAGATGCTGGAGCTAGTACATATTTGACATTTAAATTTAATGGGGAGACTTTTTATAATATTGTGAAAGCAGGTCTAACAGATAATAGTTTAATTAATAAACGCAATTTTAATGGTGTTAAAATTACAATCACAGGAGGTTCTTCAGATTTACATAATTATATCTTAATTAATAAGCCTTCAAGTTCTTTAAGTCAAAGTAAACCAACTTTTACCAATTTAACTGTAAACACCAATTCAAACAATGTAATTGGGTTATTTTCAGCAAGACAAACAGTTGTTTACAATTATAAATTCATGATGCCTAATGATTCTTACTATCGATTATTGGATAAACGTTCAACACAAGAGTTATGTACTGGTTCAATAACAACCTATTTAGATAAATTTTGTAGTTTACACCCTCAAGATATAAGTGAAAATTATCATTGTCAATAATCTGTTTTTTTATTGGATTTAATTAGTTCCAAAAAATAGAATGTCTGAAAGAAAAACGCTTTTCGCGGATGTTATTCTCCCTGTTCCAGTTCACCAACTGTTTACATATCGTATTCCATTTGAGCTAAATGACGTTGTTTTTGCTGGAATAAGAGTTGTTGTACCTTTTGGAAAAGCTAAATTAGTTACTGGTATCGTTATCAAAGTTCATGAAGAAATTCCAACAAACTATCAAGCCAAATATATTGAACATGTTTTAGACGATACCCCAATCATTACAAAAAATCAATTTCAACTATGGCAATGGATTGCTGATTATTATATGGCTCCAATTGGAGATGTCATGAATGCAGCTTTACCCTCTAATTTTAAATTAGCCAGTGAAACAAAAATTGTTTTGCACCCTGATTTTGATAACGACTATTCTAAATTAGATGACAGACAATATCAAATTGTAGAAGCTTTAGAAATTCGAGAAACGCTTGATTTAAAAGAAATTTCAGAAATTGTTGGAATAAAAACAATTCAACCTATTATCAAAATTTTAATGGATAAAAAAGTTGTTTTTACTTTAGAAGAGTTAAATGATAAATTTATTCCGAAAACGGCAATTTATATTCAATTGAATGAAAATTATTCTAGTCAAAATAAACTGGAAGATTTATTAAAACAACTGGAAGAAAAAAAATCAACTCAAAAACAGCTAAATAATCTTTTAATAATCCTAAAAGAAGGAAATTATTCAAATGGTCTTTTAACTCCCGTTTTAAGAAAACAGTTGGAAATGAATGGCGCTTCTATTTCGACCTTAAATACACTGGAAAAAAATGGCTATATTTCTCAAGAACGCTTTGAAATATCAAGATTAAAAAATAATGAAAAAGATATTCAAGCTTTTAAAACACTGTCTTCCGCACAACAAAAAGCATTGAATGAGGTTAGAATTTCATTTGAATCTAAACAAGTCTGTTTATTACATGGTGTTACAGGTTCTGGAAAAACAGAAATTTATGTAGAACTGATTCAAGAACAAATAAACAACGGAAAGCAAGTACTATTTTTATTACCCGAAATTGCATTAACAACTCAATTAATTACCCGTCTTTCTGCCTATTTTGGAAGCTTAATTGGAGTTTATCATTCCAAATTCAATCAAAATGAACGCGTTGAAATTTGGAATCAGGTTTTAAATAATAATCCAAATCAATTTAGAATTATTTTAGGCGCTCGCTCTTCTGTATTTTTACCTTTTTCCGATTTAGGATTAATTATTGTAGATGAAGAGCATGAAAGTTCATTTAAGCAATACGACCCTTCACCTCGATATAATGCAAGAGACTGCGCTATTGTTCTCGCCCACATGACTAACGCAAAAGTTTTATTAGGTTCTGCTACGCCTGCTATTGAAACCTATTACAATGCAAAAAATGGAAAATATGGATTAATTGAATTGCATGATCGCTTCGGGGGATTGAAATTACCTGAAATATTTTGTGCTGATGTAAAAAAAGAACGTAAAAACAAAAGCTTACAATCACATTTCACTTCCTTTTTAATGGAACATATTCGGGTAGCATTAAATAATAAGGAACAAATTATTTTATTTCAAAATCGGAGAGGATATACACCTTTATGGATGTGTGAAATTTGTAATTGGACCCCAAAATGTAAAAACTGTGATGTTTCTTTAACATATCATAAACAAACAAACACTCTAAAGTGTCACTATTGCGGCCATTTCTCTCCACCTGTAGGAACTTGTAATTCATGTGGAAGTAACCGTTTAAAAATGTTAGGTTTTGGAACGGAAAAAATTGAAGATGATATTTCTTTGATGTTTCCAAACGTACGCGTCCATCGAATGGACTTAGATACGACTCGTTCTAAAAATGCCTATGAAAACATCATTCAAGAATTTGAAAATAGAAATGTGGATGTTTTAATTGGAACACAAATGGTTACCAAAGGATTGGATTTTGACAATGTCAGTCTTGTTGGAATTTTAGATGCCGATATGTTAATGAATCGAAGTGATTTTAGAGCTTTGGAACGATCTTATCAATTAATGTCACAAGTTGCTGGTAGATCTGGTAGAAAAGGAAAACGGGGGACGGTCGTAATCCAAACTGGAGACCCTGATCATTGGGTAATACAAAAAATAATTCAACATGATTACATCGGATTTTATGAAAGTGAAATTATCGAGCGTAAAAATTTCTTTTATCCTCCTTTTTATAAATTAATTGAATTTACTTTAAAACATAAGGATCAAAATGTTATTCATGCAGCAGCAAATGAATTTGCAAATTCTTTAAAAGTCATTTTTAAAGAGCGGGTTATGGGTCCTGAATTTCCAGTTGTAAGCCGGGTAAATAATTACCACATAAAAGTAATCAAACTTAAAATCGAAAGAGATGCTCCTGAAAAAAAAATAAAGGAGCGCATAAATGAATTAATTTCTTCATTTTATAGCGCTCCTGTTAATAAATCAATCAGAATGTCAATAGATGTTGATCCCGCTTAACCTAGGTATGTTTTTAGCATCCGGCTTCGAGACGTATGTTTTAACCTTCTAATTGCTTTTTCTTTTATTTGTCTCACTCTTTCTCTCGTTAAATCAAATTTTTCACCGATTTCTTCCAATGTTAAAGGATATTTTCCATTTAATCCATAATACATTTGAACCACATCGCATTCTCTTGCTGTTAACGTACGTAAAGAGCGTTCAATATCTTTTCGTAATGATTCTGTTTCCAAATCACTATCTGGATTTGGCATACTATCATTCGATAATAAATCATACATACTAGAACTAGACTCATCTCCTTCTACTAAAGAGGCATCCATAGAAACATGACGGCCACTATTCGCTAAAGATTGTCTAACATCTTCCGGGGAACATTCTAAGAAATCAGCCAATTCATCGACAGATGGTGGACGCTCGTTTTTTTGTTCCAATTCAGAAAAAGCTCTATTTATTTTATTAATAATCCCAATTTTATTTAAAGGCAAACGGACCATTCTTGCTTGTTCAGCCAAAGCTTGTAAAATAGATTGACGAATCCACCAAACAGCATAGGAAATAAATTTAAATCCTCTCGTTTCATCAAATCGTTCGGCAGCTTTGATTAACCCAATATTTCCTTCATTAATTAAATCTGGTAAGGTCATTCCTTGATTTTGATATTGTTTAGCAACTGAGACAACAAAACGTAAATTTGCACGTGTCAAACGTTCTAAAGCCTGTTTGTCTCCATTTCTAATTTTGATTGCTAATTCAACTTCTTCATCAGCAGTAATCATATCTTCGCGACCAATCTCTTGTAAGTATTTATCAAGAGAAGCCGTTTCTCTATTTGTAACTTGTTTGATAATTTTCAACTGTCTCATGGCACAAAGTATTTAGTGAGTAACTGTTTCTTCTATAACGTTTAATTTAATCATTCGTTTGCTATCCATTGCACAAAAAATGCTAAAATTTTACATTAAATGAGCAAATGACTACTTTACTTGATTAAAGTGTGGTTTTTCATCGAATATTTTATTGAAAAATTTGTAATTTAAGCTAAATCAGAGATTTGTACGTGTTTTTACATAGAAAAAATTACTTAGTTCAAACTAAAAAAGATTGATTCTTTTAATTTATATCACATCCTGACATTCCAAAAATATAAACCAATAATTATTCAATTTTTTTGAGTTGTTATTTTGAGATTACTTTCACTATTAACCCCCAAAGAACTGAAAAGTTACATTAAAATAAAGATATATTCTCAAATCAAATTCAACTATTCCAATACTTTCCTTACTTTTGCACTATGAATATTCTAATGGTTTGTTTAGGAAACATTTGCCGTTCTCCTCTTGCAGATGGTTTATTAAGAAAAAAAGTGAAAGATTTAAACTTGGATGTTTACGTTGATTCTGCTGGAACGGCTAATTATCATGTAGGAGAAGCCCCTGATCATAGAATGTGTCAAACGGCAAAAAAATTCGGATATTCAATTGATGAACTTCGTGGACGTCAATTTGTTGTTTCAGACTTTGATACTTTTGACCTGATTTATGCCATGGATAAAAGCAATCTTTCAAATATTCTTAAACTAGCCAGAAATCAAGAAGATGTTCAAAAAGTTGCATTAATTTTAAACGAATCTCACCCGGAAAAAAATTTAGAAGTTCCAGACCCTTATTATGGTGGTGAAAAAGAATTCATTGAAGTCTATAATTTATTAAATGAAGCTACCGATGTTATTACAGCTTCAATCAAACACATAAAAAAGTAATTGTATGTCAACAGAAGAAATAATAAAAGGGAAAATATATATGTTACCTTCAACACTCGGAGGAGAATCAGTAACCGATATTATCCCTGCTGATGTCATTTCAATTGCAACATCTATTCGTTTTTTCGCGGTGGAGGATGTAAAAATGGCTCGTCGTTTATTACGCAAAATGGATCGTGAATTTCCTATAGACGAATCTACATTCTTCATTTTAAATAAAAAAACACCAACAGATGAATTATATAAAATGTTAAAACCTGTTTTAAAAGGGGAAACAATGGCTGTAATTTCGGATGCTGGTTGTCCTGGAATTGCAGACCCAGGTGCTGAACTAGTAGCTTTAGCACATGAACACGAAATTGAAATTTTACCTCTAGTTGGTCCTTCTTCTATCCTTTTAGGTTTAATGGGAAGTGGATTCAGCGGTCAACTATTTACGTTTCATGGCTATTTACCAAAAGAAAGAAAAGACCGTGTAAAAAAAATGAAAGATTTCGAAGGAGATACACGTAGAACTGGTGCTACACATATCTTCATGGACACTCCTTTTAGAAACATGAATGTATTGGATGACTTATTAAATGAATTATCTGATCAAACTAAATTATGTATTGCCCATAATTTGACGATACATAATGGTTCTGTAAAAACTTATTCGATTGCTGAATGGAGAGAAAAAGCATTTGATTTAGAAAAAAATCCAACGATGTTTTTGATTGGTACGAGTCAAGCAAAAGGATAGTGAAATTTTGAATTTTTGATAAGTACATACCTTAAAATATAAAACCACCTAAATTGAATGAAAAATATTATTATTCTTGTTTTCATTATGCTTTCCCTTTTATGTTTTGGACAACAAAAATGGGAATATACATCCCTCAATTCATTTTCAGAATTAGATTCTAATTTCAATGACTTTAAATCATTGGATTCCATTTTTTCAAAAGTTCAATTAGTTGGAGCAGGGGAATCTACTCATGGTTCTCATGAATTCACTACCATGCGCCATCGGTTATTTAGATATTTAGTAGAAAACCATCATTACAACACTTTTTTTTTAGAAGCAGATTATGGTGCTTGCATGCGGGTTAATAGATATATACATGGAAACAATGACACTTTAAAACAAGCATTACACGAAATAAAACTTTGGCCTTGGATGACCGAAGAAATGATGGGATTAATCGAATGGATGAAATATTACAACTCGAATCATATTGATAAAATTGAATTCATTGGCTGCGATATGCAATTAATAAGTGATGATTATTTAGCTTTAAATAGAATGTTAAATGACAATCATCTTGTGATTCCAGACTTTATAACCAATTTATCATTTGAAAAAAAACTGAGAACAGATTCCCTTTATTTTGAAGAAACGAAATCTTTATGGCAAAATTATTTATCCACCTTTGATTCAAATTCATTATCTGAAAGATCAAAAAAAGAATTTAAATTTTTATCGAACTCAATCAATCAGTGGTTTGAATTTGAATTAATAACAAGTAGAAATAATAATAGAGATAGTTGTATGGCATCAAATATTAATTGCTATCTTAAAGAAAATCAAAATAATAAAGGTTTATTCTTTGCACATAATGGTCATATTGCTAAAACTCATAATGAAATAAAAAATTCATTTGCGTTCAATAGAGCTGGATACTTTCTAGATCAACTCTTAAAATCAAATTATTTTGCAATTGGTTTTGAAACAGATCAAGGAAAATTTAACGCAGTTGGATATCCTGAAAAAAACATGAAATTTGGAAAATATATTCAATTCGAATTAGAATCTAGTTCAAGGAAAGCGATTGCTTTTCAACTTAATAAATTAAATAATCACCTTATTTTTATCTATACTGATCAATTTCAGAAAAAACAAGAATATTGGTTAACATCAATTGGTGCTGTTTACGGATCAAATGTTCCTAATTATCCGAAGCGAGAAGTATTTAGATATAGAAAATACAACTTAAAGAATGACTTTGATGCAATCATATTTATCAAACAAACCACGCCAACAAATCTTATTCATTGGTAGGTTATTAAAACTTTACATTCTTGGTCTCCATGGCTGTTCAATAGCTTTCAAATCCATTGCTAATTTTCTAGATAAAACAAATAAATAATCACTTAACCTATTGATATATTTAAATACCATTTCATTCACATATTCCGTTTCTTTGAGTGCAACAACAATACGCTCGCTTCTTCTGCAAATACATCTTGCAATGTGGCAATAAGAAACAATTGTATGTCCTCCTGGTAAAACAAAAAACTTCATTGGAGGAAGTTCCATATCCATTTTATCTATACTTATTTCTAAAAATTCAATGTCTGCTTCAAGTAGGTCTGGGATTTTCATTCCTGATTTTTCGGGGTCAGAAGCCAAACTTGATCCTATAGTAAATAGACGGTCTTGAATTTCGATTAACTGATTTTTGTATTCTTGATTAATTTCTTGGTCTCTAATTAAACCGATGTATGAATTAAGTTCATCTATTGTACCATAAGCTTCTATTCGAATTGAACTTTTAGGCACTCTTGTCCCTCCTATTAATTGCGTTGTTCCGCTATCACCCTTCTTTGTGTAAACTTTCATTTTTATCTTTTGATGTTATTAATTTATGTAACTCATTCTTTAATTCATTAATGCGTAATATTTTACCATACAATCGAATATTTTTAGCCGTTTCAGAATGAAATTTATGTTTTTTTTCTAAATAATGTAATTGATATTTAAGCCACTCTTCATCTGTCATAAATTTACCGTAATTCTCCATTTCTTTACGCAATTTATTGGCAACAGAATAATAATCTGCTCTTCCAAAATAATCATGATCTGCATCCGACATGATTTTTTCTAATATTGTTTTTTTGGGTTTACTATAATGAGTTGATTTAATAATTTGTATAATTTCTTCTATTTGATTCTCTGAATAACCAAATTTTGGCAAATGAATACTGGCTAAATTAGCTGCGAAATCTTCATTGTCTCTATCTGTTAAAATGAACCCTGAATCATGATATAAAACGGCTGTTTGAAGTATCAACGTTTCTTCCTCTGTTAAGCCTTCTAATTTTGCATATCGAAGAGCTGCTTTTTCAACATTTAAGGTGTGTCCCAAATCATGGTAAACGACTTCGTCAGGCAAAGACGCTTTAAGTAAATTCAAAATATCTTTTCGCATGTGATTAAAATCTACCTGACTCAATTCACATAAAGCTAATATTTCAGCTGACGCTAATTTTCCTTCTTTATAAAAGCTATGTTCTAATTTTAATTGTTCTACGAAAAACATTTCTATTTGACCACCACGCTTTTTAATTTCTATATTCCCTCTTGAATGAATTACAAAGTATTTGCTAATTTGTTCAGCAATTGTTGAAGTGACACTGATCGTATTGGAACATGCACTATGCTCTGCTCTAGAGGCAATATTTACGGTATCTCCCCAAACATCAAAACTAAATTTTTTAGTCCCTATTATTCCTGCAACCAAAGGTCCTTGATGAATACCTAACCTAATCTCCCAATAATCTTGCTTCATGGCCATTGCTAACGCTTTTTCATTAATCATGAAATCACGGATTTCTAAAGCTGCCAGACAAGCTCGAATCGCTGGTTCATTGTTTTGTTCAGTAACGCCTCCTAGAACCATGTAGGAATCCCCGATAGTTTTAATTTTTTCCAGATTATATCTTCCAATAATTTCATCAAAATGTGTAAAATAATGCTCTAATTTTTTTAGTAATTGCATTGGCTTCACCTTACTTGCTTTTTGAGAAAAATTTACAAAATCTGTAAATAATACAACCCCATTTTCAACTCTTTTAGGAGAAAATTTACCATTTGAATTTAAATCGTCTAGTACGGTTTGAGGAAATATGTTACTTAACAATTGTCCAATTCGTTGATCCTTATAAAACAAAGCCTTGTAAACTTCTATTTTAGAAACAATTAAATTTGGATTAAATGGTTTCGTAATAAAATCAATTGCTCCTTCATTTAAGCCACGGATCATTTTGGAACCGGAATATATATCTTTTGAAATAACAATAATATAGATGTTTTGAATAACACTTATTTGTTTGATTTGTTTAAAAACTTCAAAGCCTGGAAAAGAAGGACAGTCAATGTTTATCAATAAAATTCCAATTTCTTTTTTCTGTAAAATAGGAACGGCATCTGCAAAAGTATTTACAGCTAATATATTATTTCCACTACCACCTAAAATTCCTTTTAATCCTTTTTGACTTTTTTCGTCTTCATCGATTATTAATAGGTTGATAAATCTTTCCATAATGTTCAATTAATAGCTGAAAAATAACGATAAATTTTTGTTACTTGTCATTCTAATATAAAAAAAAATAGCTAAAAATAGACGTTCTTTTTAGCAGAGATTCATATTCAAGTGTTTATACGTAGATTGATTCGAAATATTGTTTAAGTACTCTAAAAAAATAGGCGTTTCTCAGTTCATTTCTTCAAAATCAATATGGATGTGGTCATCATGAAGCTCATTTATTACTGGCTCCAATTTTTGAGTGAAATAAATCGCCGATTTTCGAAGTTTATCTCCATATTTTGTCTGATATAAGTATGGTTGAAGTTCTGTTTTTAAAATAATTTTTGAAATTTTCCAACGATTTTTCAATGCCATTTCATGTATTGCTAATATTTCTAAAGCTAAAGTTTCAAAATCTATCTGAATATTCGGATCTTCTGAATATTCTCCTTTATTCGTGAAACTCAATAAATAATGCCCCACTCCTAGCGTATCTAATCCCGTATATATTTCATTGTTTTTGATTAATGGTATCATCAAATCAATACTTGTTCCATTTTGATGTGTCCGATGAGGTGCTATTTTACCTCCATGCTCGTTTGAACCTTCCATCAAATAAAATATCCGATTTGGCACCTCTAATTCCAGACTTTTAAAGGCTTCAAGTAAAATAACATTTAACGAACAATTCACAAAGCATCGTGCCATTAAGTAACTATTTTCAGCAAAATATTTGAAATTAACACCAGAATAAGGTAAATAACAGCCATTTTCCAATTTCCCATTAGAAACCGTTCCAATACTTTTAGAATCCAATGATGAACATGTGTGTTTGTTTTGAAACTCTGAAATAGGATCTTTTTCTACTATAATTGAAGTGTCATTCACTTTGATCTCTTTAGAAGCTATTTGACAGGTACAAGACTGGAATCCAACAATTAATAGAAACGTAAAACTGAAGAAAACAAATTGATTTAATTTTTTCATGCTAAATTACTGATTACCTCTTCGATATCAATAGTTATGCCATAAATGGAAATTAATTTTTGAATAACCTCATCTACAAGTATATCCGGACAAGATGCTCCAGAAGTTAAAACAATTGAAATTTGTTCTTTTTCAGGTGTAAAATTGCTTATTTTCTCAATCTTTTTAAAATGTATATTGAAAGAATTTATTTCATTTGCTGAAATTATATTTTCATGATTATTGATAAAGTAAGAAGGAAATTTTTGTTCTAACAACTCAACTAAATGAGTCGTATTTGAACTATTATAGCCTCCTATTATCAATGCAAAATCTGCTTTTTCTTCCATCAATCCCAAGGTAGCGGTTTGATTGTCATTTGTAGCATAACATAATGTATCTCTTGTGTCTGCTATATGTTCTTTTAAATTTTCTTCTCCATATTTTTGTAGCATCGTTGCTCTCAGAAAATCTGTAATTTCCTGTGTTTCGCTTGCTAACATAGTTGTTTGATTCACAATACCTATTTTTTCTAAATCTAAAGAAGGGTTAAAATTTTCTGAAAATTTTCCTTTAAAATAAATTGCAAAGTCGTCTATAGATAATTTCCCTAATATAAAGTCCGCTAACTTCGACGCATCTTTTATGTCTTTCAGAATTAAAGATGGTGCATTTAACTGACTATGAGAAAAAGTAGCTCGTGTTTCTTCATGCGAATGTTTACCGTGAATGATTATCGTGTGCTTATTTTTACCCAATGTTTCTGATCGATTCCAAACTTTTTCTACAAAAGGACATGTTGTATTGTATTTCGAGACTTGAATTCCTTTTTGAATTAAGCGATTTTCAATTTCTACTGTAGTTCCAAATGCCGGAACAATCACAATATCTTCTACTGATAATTCATCCCAAGAAATTAATTGATTTCCAGATGTATCTTGTAAAAACCGAACTCCATTTCTGATTAAATCCTCATTTACACCTGGGTTATGAATCATTTGACTCAATAGAAAAATGCGCTTATCTGGATTTTCGCAAATCGCTTTATAGGCTATTTCAATCGCATTTTCAACACCATAACAAAAACCAAAATGTCTCGAAATTATTAAGCGAATTTTACCTAAATCTAAAATAGTTGGTGAAAAATCTTTTTTACGAGAATCATTTGCTTTACGCAAAGCCTTTACTTGGCTAATGATAGAAGAACGATAATATTCTGGAATCTCAAACTTTTTCATAACACATTTCTTTCTTTGGCAAAGATAAATAATTTATAGTCATTCTCGTTGACTCGTTTTTTACAAGGGAATTTTTAGAGACTATTTGTATTGATTGTATCATTTGGAAGATAAATTAATTTACCGACCAAATGACAACAATCAACAAAACTATCTACTAGAGTGGTAGATTTTGATCTTTGTTATATTTTACTTTGTATTGAAATTCTAAGGTCTTTGTTTCTTTTGTTTTGATATTCAAATTCCATTCTATTATTCCGGTTTTGTTATCATAACGACCTTTATCCGTGTTGATGACTTCAATTGTGATGTCTGTATTTTGAGTAATTGGAAGTTGATCTTGGATGATTATGTTTATAGAATTCGATTTTAAATTTTTAACATCTATTGAATAAGAAAATGTTTTCTCTATATAATTGTTAACGATTTTCTCTTTACAATCTTTTTTTAGTAAATTTCTACGGATAATAATGTTTGGGTCTTTTCCTAAGCTTAAGTTTAATGTATCTTCCATTGTTGTTGGATCTAAATATGTCTCACCAATATAACTACCTTCGAAAAAAATATTTGCTTTTGCAGGTACTAATTGCAGTTCATCTAATTTTGATAATTGGGCAATAAGGTAAGCACCATTATCTATTTTAGGTGCAGAAAAATAATTATAGGTAACTGCTAAATCAACGTTTTTAACTAAAACCATGTGTTGTTCGTTGTTGGAACGAATTGTATAAGGAAGATCTATTCTGAACTCCGCAGAAATAACATGATCGATAACTTGAACGAATTCCGCAGAAGACATTGCTTCCTTTTGATAATTCAAACCTTCTGAATCAGCTGTAGAGTATTTTTCAGCCATTTTTGCTGCTGCTGGCTGCATTGTTCGGTTATTTTTATAATCAGTCAATTCTTGTCTATACATGTTATAATCTATATACCAAGGATGTAACGTTGGTTTTGTTTTATTTTGGTACGGATTGTTTGTTGAAATATTTAAATTTACATTTTCCCAATCTGTTCCTGTATTTTGATATACTTGAGCTTTATAATTTAAATTAATTTTACCCGTTGCAATATCGCTGCGTAAGTCATAAAGAGGTGTCCAGCCTGCACCTGAAACTAAATAAGAGATTGAGAATTTCCCCGACACTACTTCTTTAGCTGAAAGTGTGACAATAATTCGATGAATTGGCTCATTGCTCGTCGCATTTAAATTGGCATTACTTTGATAATTTCGCAGTTTATAAATTCGATCATCCATACCACGTTTTTTTTCATTTTTATCTGCTTTTTTACGATTTAATGATTGAATTCGTTTATTTAATTCCAACATTTTCACAGAATAATAATCGACCGCTTGTTTTAATAAATTAATTGAATCATTTACTTTTCCTTGACCTCGAACGGCCCCATTACTAGCTAAAATGTTTTTAGTAGCAATTAAAACATCTATTTCATCCTGAATTTCTTGAAGATCGAATTGAATATTTGTAATTGAATCTTGAAGAATTTGAATGTCTTTACGAATTTTAAGTGGTAATCCTTCCAAAGCTGTTTCTTCCGGTTTCGGATAAAAAATGGAATGTTTCGAGTCCAAAATAATAACATTTCCTGTAGCTTTGACTTGTAAACTATTTGGATCAATCGTTGCACATACACCATCGATGATAACTTCTGTGATTCCTGGCTTTACGTTAAAAGTAGCTTTTCGATAGACTTGCGCCCCTTGTGCATAAACAGTAACCTCACTAATAGAGGATTTGATTATTTCTTTTTCATTTGCAAAAAGTGATTTATGAAATAGAATGGCAATGATAAAAATAAATTGATTTACCCACTTAAATTTAATTATATTCTCCATAGTTTTATTGTATTTTTGAAAGCTGTACAATCAAATATTTATTCCGTTCATCACAACATGAAAAAAATTCTATTAAGCAATTGGAAAAAGGTGATATTATATTCATTTTTGGTGGTTTTATTGCTAATCTTTTGGTCGAATTATCGTATTTATTCATTGAGTAAACATTACATCTACGATACTATAAAAGAAATTCCATCGAATAGAGTTGGGTTACTTTTAGGAACTAGTCGTAATTTAAAATCTGGGAATGAAAATGCTTATTTTTTTAATCGGATTGAAACAACAATTCAATTATATCAAGCCGGTAAAATAAAATTTATTTTAGTTTCAGGGGATAACGGAACAAAAGAATACAATGAACCAGAAGATATGAAAGCTGAGCTCATTAAACGTGGGGTTCCTGAGTCAAAAATATTTTTAGATTTTGCAGGTTTTGACACTTATGATTCAATGATTAGAGCACAAAAAGTTTTTGGGTTGAATAAATTTACAGTAATTTCTCAAAAATTTCATAATCAACGAGCAATTTATATTGCCCGAGAAAATAAGATAGATGCTGTGGGCTGCAATGCTCCAAATGTTGCGGCATTTTATGGTATTAAAACCAAAATAAGAGAAATATTTGCCTGCGTGAAAGCTTATCTAGAAGTCAAAACAGCCGCCTCTCCAAAATTTTTAGGCGAAAAAATCGTTATTGAGTGATTTCTTTTCTTAAACAATAGGGCGTTTAATCTCTATACTTAGAGACTATCTTTTGCGAAAGCATTCAACTTTATTTGATACAAGTCTATTCAAAATCAATTAAAATTTGAATTTAAAATTCAGGGCAAACTCACACTTTTTGATTTGATTTATCAACATAAAAAGCTTAATAATAATCTAAAAATAAACACTTTAAGTCATTGTTGCTTGAGTTAAAATGATTATATTTAACTGATATTTAATTAGTTAAATTATTATGAAAACAAATTCGTTCTTACCTTATTTTGAACAATTAGAAGACCTTAGAAGCCATATAAATAAGCTTCACGAATGAACAGTATTTTACTCATAGGAGTTATTGCTACCTTGTGTGGGGCTGAAACCTGGAAGCAAATGGAAGAATTTGACATCCATCATCAAATTAGAGAGTATTCGAGAATTTAAAAACAGCAGTAAACCGCTAGAAAAAGCAACAAGATATTATATTACAAGTCTTCAGGAATCTCCTGAAGTTTTAAATTCAAAGATAAGGGCACATTGGGGAATTGAAAATAAATTACATTGGGTTTTGGACGTGCAATTCAAGGAAGATCTATCAAGAAAACGAAATGAAAATGCCGCTCAAAATTATTCGACAATCTTAAAAATTGCTTTAACCCGTATTATTCATAGCCTCTTTATTTTTTAGGCCTACTATCGATAAATAGGATTTTCTACGTATAGGAGATAATTTTGACGTATTTTATCTTATTTGTAACTATCTTCATTTGCTTTTTCGTTCAAAAATGCACTCTTATTTTGCAGATTTTATGATTTTTTCACAACAAGACATAGTTATCCCAAGCTCTTCATTTTTTTTTTAATGAAAAGCTTACTTTAAAGTTATTAATTTTTGAAATAAATCCTGATAAACAAAGGACTTTGATAACATGTAATAGACTCTTCGCTTTGTGATTTTTATCGTTGCTCCTACTTTTAGTAGGTACATTCTTATTGATGAAACTTGCCTTTTTTCGGCTACTTCATCCTTTACTTCATTAATTTCTTCTTTTATTAATCGAAAAAAATTAGCAAGAAAGCTTTGATTGGATAAGCGATCTGAAAAACACATGTTTTTCACTTCTTTGATTCTATTTTCGCTTGCATCCCCTCGTTGAACATAAAAATCAAAATAAATTTCACGAGCATCTTTTTCTTCTATATTACTTACGAAATGACGTACATTCATCCCTATACCAGTGCTTTCTATTTTTGCATAACAAGTTTGTGGCTTAGACCAACTTTTTGCTTGATAACTGTATTTTATGAAATGTTGGTGCTTTAAACCTTTCTCCAGATATAGTTTTTTGACTGCATTTTCAACCCTTTTTACTTTCCTTTTCAATACAGGATTACTAGCAATACCTGTTGCAAATGTTAAATTATACTTATCTACCACTTCATAAAATGCCGGACAACTAAATCCACTATCTGAGCGAATTGTAATTTTTATGGTTGGATATTTTTCTCTTATTTTTTTGACTATTCTTCTAAGTATTCCAGCATACCATTTATTTGAATGACTATTTCCTGGTCGTAAAACGGGTAATATTATTTGACCTGTTTGACCATCGTGAAAAAATAATTCATTATACATAAACTGCTCATAAAAACCATTAAACATTGATAATTGTTGATTACCATGAGTTGGATCATCTGTACCATCAACGTCAATAATCACTTCTTCTCTAGCTTTTATACTTTCAACATATCGATCAATAAAATCATAGCAAATAGCAAAAATACTTTTTTTATCAAAGCAGTTTTCAAATCTTGGGATAATTTTATTTTGAGGTGCTGGGAGTTTTAAATAGAAAAAATTTCTACTTTAGGATTCATGGAAAAAAAGAGTACCGATCAAAGTTCAATACAATCTCATTTGTATAGTTTATTAGTTCCTCAAGAGATATTAAA
>JACOTM010000019.1:0-17396 GCA_016178305.1 Flavobacteriia bacterium
TTATCTTGAAAAAAAATCCTAAGTTTTGTTTTACTTTGTTATTTCAATTTTTGTTTGCTAACCGTTGTAAGCGGTGGCAAAGATAGGTACTCTTTTTGAATTCGCAAGCGTTTTAAACAATCTTTTTTTAATAAATTTAAATATAAATTATAAATCGTTATTTTTCAATAAATTAATTTTTAAAAAAAATAATATATTCTTTGAAATAGATTTATTAGAATACACTCTTTCTACCTTAAATACGATCTGAATTTAAAGTTTATATTTCATTTACCACTTAAAAACGGCTTTACTTTTAAAGTAAACTTATTTCAATAGTGTTATATTTCCTTTCAAAATGTTTTTTTGATCATCTACACAAGTGACTTCTAAATAATAATCATAAACATCCGGGTCTAATTTTTCCCCTTTGTATTGTCCATTCCAACCTAAATGAGTTTCATGACTTTCAAAAACCATTTGCCCCCAACGGTTAAATACTCGAAAAGTCATTTCTTTTATCATTTCACCACGAACATATAATATATCATTATTATTATCTCCATTCGGTGAAAATGCATCTGGGACAAAGACATAAGGATTATCACATGAAAAAGGATACACTTTAATAAAAACAGTATCCATTTTCATGCAATTTTCAAATCCTGCTGTTAAAAGATAAATTGTATTTTCATTAACTGTTGCTATTGGATTTTGTGCGTAAGAATTAGTTAAACCAATAGTTGGTGACCAATTGTAGATTAATCCATCAGGTTTCCCTAATAATTGAACCGATGATCCTGCGGGGATATAATAATCAGCTGCACTAGCTTCTATTGTATTTGGATAAATTTTTATCACATCTATAAATATAGAATCTGTGAACGAACATGAAACGCCATCAAATACATTTAAATAAATATATTGAGAAGAAAGTGCATAAATTGTTGCTTGGCTACTTGACGGAGGACTCAATAATATAGAATCTGGACTCCAATTAAATGTGAAATTTATAGCCGGATTTGAATTTGTAACGGTAATATGTGTCGTATCCAATATACATATTTGAGAATTACCAGATAACGTCAAATAAGTATTAATAGCTTCTACTTTTACGCTATCAATTAAAAAACAACCTCCGTTTCCTACTTTCACATAGTAATAACCTGAATAACTCGGAGTAAAAGATAAGGTCGAATCCAAAACAGTTGAATTCAACGTATCCGTAAAATCATTACTTGATGACCATACGAAATAATTTGCTGTACCAAATGAATTAGCAATTAAATCTAAAGGCATCGCAACACAAAAGTTAGTATCATTGCTAACTGACAATTGTAAGGAATCATATACTGAAATCGTAAAATGAGCTGTATCAGTCAATTGACAAATACTATCGGTTACATATAGATAAACTTGATATTCTCCCACTTGATTGTAAGTGATTGTTGTGTCAAAATTATGGTCACTCGTAACACCATTACCAAAGTCCCACAAATATGAATCAGAAGCAGTTGATGAATTATTAAATACAACTGTAAAGTCGAGACAACCGATTGTTTGATCTGGAACAAATTCTGCTTTTGGAATGATTCCGAAATCAAATTTAAAAACTACATTATTACAATTAGGACTATCATTCGTATTTGAATGCGCTCCAGGATTTGGAAATGTTGGAAAGTCACTAAACCCACCGCACCCACCGCATACGGATTGATAAACGACTCCATTTTTATCGAATCGAGATGTTCCACCATCAACATGTTCTTTTGCATAATCACCACCCAAATACGTTGAGTAAATCAACGAATTAAAAGTTCTATCTAACACAAGTAAATAAAAATCAAATCCTGTCGTTGTTGTTTGATAAGCATTTGTAGTTATAGGCATTGGGAGTATTGGATTTGATTGTAGTACATTTGCTCCCCATCCTGATAAATATATATTTCCACAAATATCTACCATAAATGCTGATGGAGAAATATTTATCGCATTAGCTCCATTACCAAACGTTGTTGAATTTAATACATTTGTTAATGTTGAATTTAATTTACAAATAAATTGGCAAGTATTCGGATTTGAATAATTTGAGTTGATTACGGGGAAATTGCCCCCTACCGATTGACCTAATAAAAAAATATTATCATTCCGATCAATCTCTACAAAGTATGCTTGATCATAATTTGAAGTTCCTATATAAGATATTCGCGTAACTGTTGTACCTGAAGGTGATAATTTCCCCACAAAACCATCTGCTTTCCCTCCGTTATATGTTGGTTTCCAAGCTCCAGAAGTAAAAGGCAAATCTATAGAACTTGTCCCTCCTGAAAATACAATATTTGCACTAGAATCAATTTTCACAGAATAACATGCATCGTTATTTGTACCTCCAATATAACTTGACCACATCAAATTCGATAAATTAGCTGTTAATTTAAATATAACACCATCTTGTTTTCCAGCATTATTAGGTTGAAAAGCATTTAAAACAGGGAAATCTGTGGATCTTGTACAAGTTGCTATTAAACAATTTCCTAAAGAGTCTAACATGATTTCGCCTCTAGAATTGTCTCCATAATTATACATTAAAGAATCATAGCCGAAATTTATGGATTGGTCTGTAAAATAATGCGTATTATAATTTACGCCATCATTACCAGATCCTCCAATATAAGTTGAACCTAATAAATTATGACCATCCGAACTTATTTTTGAAACATAAATATCTGTTCCTTTTGTTAAATGATAAACTCCATTTGCTGTAAAATTCAACCCTGCAATTCCACCACCGTGAACAGATTGGTATGCATTCAATATTGGAAAGTTAACACTTGATGTAGCTCCCATCAAGTATAAATTATCATTTTTATCTGCAATTAAGCTGTGAACCGTTTCAGTTCCTTGATTATTATTTCCTCCTCCAAAAAAAGAAGTCCATATCATCAAAGTTCCATCTGCAGAATATTTAGATATAAATACATCTGTTATCCCATAACCTGCCCCATTTCCATTATTAGGTACAGTAAAATTCGAAGAAACATCATAAGCCCCTAAATCTGGAGTTGGATATTGATTACCAAAAATTGTACCTCCTGAATAAGCTTTTCCATCATGGGCATAAGTCGCAGTCATACCAAAATTATCCGTAACAGAACCACTATAAGTTGCAAAAATCAATTCTGGATCAATAATTAATTCAAAATTTGGATTGTATTTCCCTAACTTAAAAATTACTTTTTGATCTACAATACTGAAAGCAGAAGTTATCTCCACAATTTTCCCATTAATTATTTGATAAGTAAATGGCTTTTTTTCAATGATTCTTCCTAATTCAGTTTCTACAATTAAATTCCCATTTTTATCTGTAAATAGGGATTTCTGTCCACTGTATTCTAAACTTATTTTCGATGGGTCTGCATTTGGTTGAATATGAAATTCATATTTCAATTCTTTTTTATTCTCAATTAATTTTAAGTCTATTCCATCATATAAGTTTTTTAAAATTGCCTCACTATAGCCGTGAACATCAGAAGCCCATTTGGTTGAATCATTTCCTAAAAAATAATTATAATAATTTTTTGTTGGATTTACTTTTTCAATATTATTCACTTTATTTGAACCAATAAAATTCAGATGTACAACTGTTTGAGCTATTTTTGAATTGTGTGTTACTTCCCCCCCCGCATGTGCATCGTGCATTAATGAATAATCTTGAAAGTGAAATAAAAATTTATTTTGTTGAATCCATAAATTTCCACCATTAAATTTGGATTGAAATAAAATTTGAGAATCCCATTGCCCTTTATTTTCAACAAATGAATAATGAATATCATGATGATGCTCTATTTCTTGTGCTTTTAGTGTTTTACTAATCGTGAAAAATAGTATTAATAAAATAAAATAAAATCTCATTTTTAAAATATAATTTCACCTAAAGTAATGATTTTTTGAATAGTAATGAAATCCATTTTATTGAAATTCATATATTCCTGTACTCGAAATGGTGTATGCTAATTCCTTTTTTTCTTTTTCAAAAATTAAATATCCTTTTTGAATATTATTCCAAAATGTTATTAATTCCTTACGTGATTTATATTCTTCTGTCATTTCTCTCATCTTTTCATCTGTCATTTTAAAAGGGAAAATATAGACTGGTATTTTTTGTTGTCCACTGTTTTTAGCTTGACATGCATAAATGTATATTTCTTTGATTTTTTCATCTGTCATCGGTAAACAACCTATAGAAACACATGAACCATGAATAAAAATATCTCCACCTAAATTAGATGCATTACTTATTTTTCTGTCTGATTGATTCGGGTAATTAATACCTAAAGATAAATAATAACTACTTGTCGGGTTAAATCGATCAATTGTATAAAAACCTTCAGGAACTTGTCCATCACCATATTTTCTTTTTGGACCTAAACTTCCTGATTTTGCACAAATTTTATACGATTCTATTTTTTCAAAGGTCAAGCTTGATTTATTTTTTACAAACAACTCTAAATCACCTTCATCTTTATAAGCAACTATTAATATATTCAATTTATTTTCAGCTATATTAAGAGTATTTAGTCTTTTGAAAATTATTTTTCCTTTTTCAGTATATGCTATTTTTACTCTTCCAAACTTCTTTTGATCTCCCACAAAATCAGTTTGAGTTTGTATTGAAAAACCAACTAAAATGTGCAGCAACAAGAATAAGAAAATTTGTTTCAAAACTATTATTAATTAAAAAATGAAATATAGATATTATTTTTGATTCTTTTATCTTTTAACATGTATGATATTGTATGAAAAATCTTCCTTTTTCGCTCTAAGCATTTCGGCTATTTGAAATTCTAAACAATTTGTATCTAATTTTAAATAACCTTTAAACTTTTTAATTTCAGATTCATACCGCCAAACATTCCAATAATAATAACTCGTATTAAACGTATCTAAATTTATGATTTGACTTGACTTATTGGATTCAATTTCAACAATAATTTTCACTGAATATTCGCAATCTCTACAATGACAATCATGAGTGAAAATATGGATTTCGAAATATGAATTTTGACCATCTACTAACTGATAATTAATTGATTCTTTGATTAATTTTTTCTGATGAAAAATAGAAATTAGAGTATCTATTTTGCATGAAACTTCACTAATATTTACACCGTCTATTATTGAATCTATTGCTGTATTTTCTTGAGAAAAAGATGTAAAACTTATCAATAGAACAATTATTTGAATTATTCTCATTTTCTCATTAAAACGAAATATTTATTTTTTGTTACAAAAAAGTCTAGCTATTTCTAACTAGACTTTGAATCGAAAATATCCAACTGTTATTGTTTTATAAATTTCAAAGTGTGACTTACATTATTGATATTCACGTGAATAAAATAGATTCCAGGCATTAATTGCTGAACATTTATGACTTCTTTCAATTCACTTTCAAATATCATTTTTTTACCTTCTAAAGCTATTATTTCAATCGTGCCATCTTTAGAATCATCTGAATATGAGATATTTAATATAGAATTCGATGGATTTGGATAAATCATAAATAAATCATTTAAATTAGATTCTGATATTTGATCTGTTTGTAACGCTAATTGAACAGCTCTCCAAGCGTGAATTTTGCCAAATCCCCATCGCACACTGCCGGTATCGGGAATAACTCCAGTTTTACTATCTGTTCGAGCGGTTTGAATGATAATTTGTTTTATTTGCTCAGGTGATAAATTTGGATTTGATTCTAAGATTAAAGCAACAATACCTGTAACCATTGGTGATGACATAGATGTTCCCGATAATCTTGCAAATGGGTATGTTCTACCGTTAAAATTAACGCTTGTTAATGGTGTAAAAGAATTATCTGTATAGGATGAGATTGAAGAACCAACACTTACTCCTGGAGCAGCAATATCTGGCTTCATTCGGTCATTGTCTATCGTTGGACCTTTACTTGAAAATGAAGCTATAGTTCCTCCTAACAACGTTGTTCCACTCGAATTGTAATATTCAGAAGCATAAGCAGCAACTGTAATTAAACTTCTGGTACATGCCGGTTCGGAAATACCATAATTATCATCTCCTGCGACATAATTCGCATTGATAGCCGTAAAAGGCATTCCCCAATTTCCAACATCATTAGACAATTCAGTTACATTCCAAAAGTGTACTGTACCGGTTGAAGCGGTTGCATTCAATATTATTTTCAAGCTTGTATTTGTATTTCGAATCCTTAATCTCATTTGTGGTTTTCCATTGGATGGATGTTGATTATCAGCTGAAATATTATAAAAAACGGTATCATTTCCTACGACTAAAAAAGTGTCGATGTAATTTACCGTAGTAGCTGTCGAATAATAGATTGACTCATTTAAAAGGGTGTTTGAGCTATTTAATACTGAAACTTTTGCAGCAAATGCATTTCCTGCTTCTCCCCACATCGAAATACTTTGTCCCCAAAGAGTTGCTAATGTAGAGCTGGTATAAAAATCAATTTTAGATTTGATAGTATCATTCGAAAAATTCTTTTTGATATGAAAATTAACACCTCCATTGTTCCCCGCAGAGTTACAAAACACGACTCCTAATGCAGCATAATTATCAATTGCTTGGCTCAAGATTGAATTACCATCTAATGTACCCATATAATACAATCCCCAACTCATATTAATAACCAACCTTTTTTGTTCAGTTTCTGCTTTTTCATACATCCATGCATACGCATCTAACACTGAAGCATTATCAACCAAAAAAGTTGCAAACAAATATTGAGCATCGAAAGCTACTCCTCTATAATTTGTACCTGCTCCACTACCTCCACAAATACCAGCTACATGTGATCCATGCAAGGCGTAACTGTAAATATTTGATGTATCAGAGCCTGCGGCTAACAAATCTGGTATTGTTGAAAATTCAGTCCCGTAATTATGTCCTGCTGGTGCTGGTCCGGATGTTTTATACTGATCCCAAGCTGCAAAAATTCGAGTTTGTGTTAAGGTTGTGTCGTAAAACATTGGATGCGTATAATCAAATCCCCAATCCGTAATTCCTATAAAAACATCTTTTCCTGTAAAACTTTGAGGCAATCCCAAACCATATTGAACTGAATCAGCACGAACATCTTTCACTGCTTTGTCTAAATGGGGAATTATTTTCGTAGCTAATTCAAATTGCTCAATACCTTCAATAAAAAAAATATCATCCAATATTGTTAAGGGGATTTTAACTGAAACTATTTGACCGATTTGAGAACCAAATTGAATGCTGTATTTTTTCAATGAAGTTTTAGAAAAACTGGAATTTACCTTAAAAAGTGATGAAATATAATACAATCCATTTATTTTATAAATTGGATAACGTTGAATTAATTTCTCTGATGGGATTCCTTTTGTAAATTTTAAATCTTTTTTTATTTCTGAAAGATCTCCTTTATCATTTGCTGAAATTTTTAATTGCGCTTGAGAAAAAAGTGAAATAAAAGATATTCCAATTAATAGTAATAGTTTCTTCATTGTTGTTTCGTTTGCACGAAGTTAAATAGAAAAAGCTATATTTTCAATAGAACAAATAAGATAATGAATAAAGTAATTGGCTAAATCGATTATTTAGTTAATTCTTTAAAGACTTCTTCCAACGTTTTTTCTTCGACTCTCAGTGTTAAAACTAATAAATTGTTTTGTTGGGCGAATTGGGCGACAGTTTTTCTTAAATCATCTTGAGAACTGCTTTCTATCAACCAACCGTTTCCAATTGCTTCAACTTTATTAATATTTCTAATTTTTGATAATGCACTTTTTGAAATTGAATTATCAAATTCGACATATACCGTTTGATGCGTTAAATCAATTTGTAAATGGCCTGCTGTATCGTTTGCAACAATCTGACCTTTATTGATAATTACCACACGATCACAAATTGCTTCTACTTCTTGCATAATATGTGTTGAAAGCATTACTGTTTTAGATTTACCAATTTTTTTGATTAAATCCCGAATTTCAGCCAATTGATTTGGATCTAATCCTGATGTAGGCTCATCCAAAATCAAAACTTGAGGATCATGAATAATTGCTTGTGCTAAACCAACACGTTGACGGTATCCTTTTGATAAAGCTCCTATTTTCTTCGCTTGTTCGACTTCTAAACCTACCGCTTTAATCATATCAGAAACACGATCTTTCACATTTGTAACTTTGTAAATATTTCCAACAAACTCAAGGTATTCTCGAACATACATATCCAAATACAACGGATTGTTTTCAGGTAAATATCCCATTAATTGTCTTGTTTTCAAATTATCAACATCAACAGTCATTCCACATACTTTTACTTCACCAGAAGTTGCTGGAATAAAACCTGTAATAATCTTCATTGTAGTTGATTTCCCTGCTCCATTTGGACCTAAAAAACCTACAATCTCTCCTTGAGCTACTGAAAAAGAGATTTCGCGAACAGCTGCTTGCTCACCGTAAAACTTTGTAAGATTTGTTACTTCTATTGACATTGTTTCTGAATTTTGAAATGCGAATATAAGAAGAATGAATTTGAGATGAAAGTGTTCTTGTAGAAAGATGCAACACCACGAACTATTCTACAAAAAAAATTTCGTAAAAAGTCACAATATGAAAAACTAAACCTTTGAATTCAAATGCCTCTTTTTATCAAATGTATTAACAGTACCTTCTTTTATTTTTTGATAAGGAGCACCCAAACTCTTCATCCCTATCTCTCATTTTTCCTCATTATCAATTTGATAGACTAAAATTCATAAAGCGAATAGTTACTTGCTTTGCTCGATTAAAATCATGCTATATCCTTGAATATCATAATCTAAATACACCTGAATCAATATTCATCTTAATCAATCTAAATCCAAAATTCAAAAGATATAAGAATTAATATTCCAAATCTTTTTATATTTACAATCCTATGTCTATAAAAGGAAAAGTATTAAAGTCAACTGGTAAATGGTACCATGTAGAATTGGAAGATGGTTCAATTGTGAATTGTCGCGTTCGTGGTAAAATTCGGTTAGATGCTTTAAGAACAACAAATCCTATTGCTGTAGGAGATATTGTGTCGATTAATGATACAATTGATGAAGAAGGAAATCGTGTTATTACAGATTATGACGAACGTAGAAATTACATCGTACGCAAATCAACAAATCTGAGTAAACAAATGCAAATTTTAGCCGCCAATGTTGATAGAGCATACCTTTTAGTAACAACAGTTGCACCAGTAACTCACTTGGCTTTTATTGATCGCTTTTTAGTTTCAGCTGAATCTTTTCGCATTCCAACAACTCTTTTATTTTCTAAATCTGACACTTATTCTGAATACGAAATGGAATACGTTGATGCTTTAATCGATATGTATCAACGAATCGGCTATCCTTGTCACAAAATTTCTATTAACCAGCCTGAAAGCATTTCTTTTTTAAGAGATGAAATTAATGAAAATCAGGTAATGATTTCAGGACATAGTGGTGTTGGTAAAAGCTCTTTAGTCAATCTTATTGATCCTAACTTGGATTTAAGAACCGGGGAAATTTCTGATGCAAATATGCAAGGGAAACATACGACTACATTTGCAGAAATGTTCAAATTAACATCAGGCGGTTACATTGTTGATACACCTGGAATTCGAGCTTTCGGTATTGTTAATTTAGACAAAGAGGTCCTTTCGCATTATTTCCCAGAAATGAGAGAATTATTGAATGAATGTAAATTTCATAATTGTCAACATTTAAATGAACCTAAATGTGCTGTCAAAAATGCTGTAGAAAAAGGAAAAATTCCTGAAAGTCGTTACGACTCTTATGTTCAAATGATGACAGATGATGAAAATGAAATTCACCGCAAAAAAGCAATATTTGGATGAGAATATTAATTCAACGAACGACAGAAGCATCTGTAAAAATAAGGAGCGAAATAGTTGGTTCTATTAAAAATGGATTCGTTGTATTTGTTGGAATTGAAAAAGATGATGAAACGTTAGATGCCGATTGGTTAATTCAAAAGTTGATTGGACTTCGACTTTTCAGTGATGAAAACGGTAAAATGAATCTCTCGATTCAAGAAATAAATGGTTCCTTTTTAATAATCTCTCAATTTACATTACATGCATCTACTAAAAAAGGAAATAGACCAAGTTATATTCAAGCTGCTTCACCCGAAAAAGCAATTCCATTATACGATTATTTTATTAAAGAACTAAAAGTGAAATCTAAGTTAAAAGTGGAAACAGGAATATTTGGAGCAGACATGAAAGTTTCTTTAATTAATGATGGTCCAGTAACAATTTGGATGGATTCAAAAAATAAAGAATAATGTTATTTACGTCTCTTGATTTCTTTTTATTCTTACCAATTGTATTAATTGGCTATTATTTAATCTCCCCAAAATACAGATGGATTTTTTTATTAGTTGCCAGCTATTTTTTTTATGCTGGATGGAAAATCAACTATTTAGGGTTAATTATTTTCTCCACAGTTGTAGATTTCATTGCTTCTAATTTAATTTTTAAAACAGAAAACAAATCCAAGCGTAGATGGTTATTAGGAGCAAGTTTGTTCATTAATTTCACCTTATTGATTGTATTTAAATATTTCCATTTTCTAATTGGTGGCAGTCATTGGTTTAAAAATTTAGCCAATACAAATGATGATGCCATGTGGTTGCAATTTGTTTTTGAATACGGCATTCCTGTTGGAATTTCATTTTACACATTTCAATCTGTAAGTTATGTAGTTGATGTATATCGAAAAAGAACAATTCCTGAAAAAAGTTTTGGAAAATTCGCCTTATATGTTACCTTTTTTCCTCAGTTAGTTGCTGGACCAATTGAGCGATTTGAACATTTACATCCCCAATTGTTTAAGAAATTCACCCCCAATTGGCAACATTTTAGAACAGGTTTACAAATCATGCTTGTTGGTTTTTTCTTGAAAATGAGTGTTGCAGATAATATCGGGGCATTTGTTTCTCCTATTTTTAATTCACCTGAATTATATTCGTTATCTACCAAATGGTTAGGCGTTCTTCTCTTTGGAATTCAAATTTATACAGATTTTAATGGATATACACTCATCGCAATCGGTTGCGCTCATTTTTTTGGAGTTCAATTAATGGATAATTTCAGATTACCTTACGGATCATATAGTTTAAAAGACTTTTGGTCCAGATGGCACATATCACTTTCAACGTGGTTCAGAGACTATGTTTATATTCCATTAGGAGGAAGCAAATCAAAAAAGTACCGGTGGTTTATGGCTATTTTCATCACTTTCTTTTTAAGTGGTTTATGGCATGGGGCTGCTGTTAATTTTATTTATTGGGGAATCTTACATGGACTCTATTATTTAATTGAACAAGCCTTTTTTCCAATAAAAAAAGATAGAATTTTACCCTATTGGGAAAAATCAATTCGTTGGATATTAACGATGTCTGTTGTTGCTTTTGGTTGGTTATTGTTTCGAATTGACCGAATGAAAAAAGTGAAATTATTTTTTCAAGAATCCGAATTTTTGAAAACAGAAATTAGTATGGACTATTTATTAATCATACCGCTGTTTTTCTTTTTAATTTATGAACTTATCGTAAGAAAAAAACGTCCAAATAATTTTTTAGACACGCAATCAACAACAATACGCTGGGGAATTTACTTGATTTTAATTGCATTAATCGTAATGTTCGCTAATACGGGTGACTTGGCGTTTATATACTTTCAATTTTAATTAAGAGCTAATGAAAAAGACATTGACATATTTTGTTTTCCGCGGATTAATCTTAGGTGGTTTCATTATTTTGCTCGGTTGGATTTATCAAAAATGGTTTTATGTCGAAACGTTAAACAAAGAAGGATGGTTGAAAAAAATAGGAGATACAAGTTTTTCTAAAAAAGCAAATATTCTATATTTTTCCGCATCACCCAACGCCTCTTTTCCAGAATCTGACACCGACAGAAGAAGTATTCATGAAAAAATTCAATTTTATCTCAACAACAATACAATTGAAGCCTTAGATACAGGAGCAATTCATGCCGGTATTTTTTTACATGCACTGCAACAACTTCCGCAAGACTACAAACCGAAAATAATATTAATGGATTTGAACCTAAGAAGCTTCGGGAAAATGTGGATTCATTCAGGACTAGAAAATTCACTTCAACGAAACTTAGTCTATTGGAACAATTATCCAGGGTTGTATAATCGAATTAAAGCATCATTAAAAAACTACCCCTATTTGCCTCTCCATGAAAGAGAAGCATTGATCAATTACAGTGAAAAATTTGATGTTTTACCGTTTAAAAAAGCATGCTATACAATTAAAAAATGGGTAGATTCATTAAATTTCAGAGCCGATCATTACGACGGAATCGGAAGAGAATTTGTTAGAAATTTTGGATTTCAAATAAATGAATCGAATGAAATGTTAAAAAATTACAGAGAAGTAGTTGCATTCTGTAAGCTACAAAAACTAAAGCTTGTTTTCTTAATTCTACCTGAAAACATTGAATCAATGAGAAAGAATTCGGGAGAAAACTTAGTAAAATTATGTGATAAAAATATAAAGTACCTAAAATTTCAATTTAAAAATATACCAATCATAGATTTATCAAATAAATTAAATAGTTCCTATTTTTATGAAACATTTCCAACAGAACATTACAATCAAGAAGGCAGAGAAATTGTAGCAAAATGTGTAGGAACGTATTTCAAAAAATTATCAAATATTAAATAATATGCAACTTAAAGAAGCACAAGAAATTGTCGATAAATGGATCAAAAAATATGGCGTTCGTTATTTTAATGAATTAACAAACACAGCAATTTTAATGGAGGAAGTTGGAGAAGTCGCTCGAATCATGTCACGTCGCTATGGTGAACAAAGCGAAAAGGAAAGCGATAAAAACAAAGATCTAGGTGATGAAATGGCTGATGTTCTTTTTGTCTTAATTTGTTTAGCGAACCAAACAGGAATCGATTTAGAAGAAGCTTTACGTAAAAATTTAGATAAAAAAACAAACAGAGATTCTGAAAGACATTTAAATAATGAGAAATTGAAATGATTTTTTTAACTGTTAATATTCTAATCCGTAATAAACACTTCAACTTATAGTATATATCATAATTTCATTTCGCTTGACTTCATAGAGAATCTATTTAATTATTACTTTTGAATAATAAATTCTCTTCATTATGTACCGATTTCACATCTTAAACTTCATATTAATACTGCATATATTCTCTTTTTATTCTTGCCAATCAACCACAAGTGATTTTGAAATTTTAATTTACAATCAAACTTTAAAAGAAATTCATTCATTAAAACAATACGGTGATTTTAAATACACTAATTTTTTTAATACGTCAAATTCTGATAATTTTTTAAAAAATACGAAACGAGCAAGTTTTTTAAAATCGATAATTGAAATCAACCAAAAAACAGGAATATTAATTCAGAATATTGAAAAAATTAAGACAACAATTTGTCACCTGAATCATTCTCTAAAAAACAATGATAATACCACAACAAAATCTCAAATTCAGATTCATGACATCGATATAAAAGCGATTGCACAAAATGAAATTGCAACAAATATTGTAAAAAAGATAATGAAAAAAAGTATAAATTTCATACGAAAATACAGGAAAGAAGCACTTGAAAGCTTGACAAACTATCAGAATAATATGAAACATTATTACTTTAAAGACCCTGATTATAATGGCAATCTTAACAAACAGACATACAGCGAAAAATTAGATAAAATATTGAATTTAAAAACCACAAATTACTACGATGATGGTGAAATTATTAAACAAATTTATTTTGTATTAACTGAAATCATTTATAAAACGAATCAAAAAATAACTTCAAATTATTTTGAACAAACAAATACGTGTCAGTTAATAATAGATTTAATGATTATGGAAAAAGAAGTTATGAAAGTTAGAAATTTGTGTTTAACACATGTAAGCTCTCGAATAACTAGCTGTGACTTTGCTTTTAATTACCCCCTAATTACAACTGAAGGACCTGGAATAGTGAAGAAAGGAGAAATTTATATTGTAAAAATAAACTATGCATTATACGATAAATACTCGAATTTAAATATTTCTACCTCTTTAACCGAAAATGTAAATCGAATGAACAATGGTATATCCATCTCTAAAATAATGGAAGAAAAAGACCTGCTCTTCGAAGGAAAACTATTTTATAGAAAATTATCAGGTGAAATCAGTACATACCCTTTTACAAAAAGAATCTCCCACTTTTCAACTTCTAAAAAATGAAAAATTATCAACTACTTTCATTAGCGATATTAACAATTAGTCTTTTTGCTTGCTCGAATAGACCTAATAGTTTAAAAAGACAAAGAGAATATCAGCTCTCTCTAGAAGACGATTTCACGAGAATCATTGACAGGTCTCTCTACAAACATTATCAGTTGAAAAACCAAGCATTGGATATAACGAACCCTGAAAAAGTAATTCTTGTAAAAGCTAAACTAAAATTATTAAACCAATTTGAACAAAAAATAATTTCAATTTTTGAATTTATCGAAAAATACAAATTAAATCTTTTGAAGACTAACGGAGAGAATATAAACGCTAAAAAATTAGTCTCCCAAAAATATAATTTACTGAATTTTTCTAAGCTCGGAGAAATTAATCTGCTTCAATTAAAACACCAAACGTTCAGCTTTGATCTAAATAATGAAATCTTTATTCACAAAATAAAACTACAATGTCATAAAATCATTCCTCTTTTTATTCTTCAAGAAAATGAATTTGATTTTTATTTAAAAAGACTTGAATTAAACTCCTCCAGTGTAGCTGAATCGATTAATAAATTAACGCTTTTAGAAATAAAAATCGCAGAACTAATGGGATTTTACATCACTGAAATTTATAAACCTTTTGAAATATTTCAACATCATTTAACGAACGTAAAAATTGTTTACGATGCTCCAACTTTTGTAAAAAAAGGCGAAATTTGTGAAATAAAACTATATTTAGCAGGAATCGATACAACAAGTAAACCATTAATATTTTTAGGAAATAAAAAAATCTTAGAGTATCAAAAAAATGCAGGAATCATAAGACTAAAAGCAAAAGCTGATTCTGCTAATTTTCAAGTTTTAAAAGGTAAAATTAAATTTATCAATGAATTTGGCGAACCTCGATTTTTTTATTGGCACAAAAGGATTGAGATTATTGAATAATCTAACAACCTGAGCGTTCAATTAAAAATTTCATACTCAAAATTTATTAAACTCAAAAGAATAAATCGCTTTTGGAAGATTTAGCGCGATGGTATGAATCTGTCTAAAGAAGTTAAACAAAGAAGACACGATCAAGATTTTTTTGAGCATTTCACTAATAAAAGTGATTTTTTTGCCAAAAGTATATTCAAAAATTAACCGATAAATAGGAGTTCAGACGTCTTTCGAAATAGCTTATCCATTTCCTCTAAACTTTCTTTCTAACTCCTATTTATCGGTGATATAATTATAACAAATGAATTAATTCTTAATAAGTTTTTTATAAACTATTTCATCTCCTATTTTTATTTTCATTAAATATACAGCAGATGGATATGCTGATAAATCAACTTTTATTTCTTCTTCTTCATAACTAATTATCTTTTCATTTACTTTTTCACCTAACATTGAGTAAATTATTATATTTTCTATTTTTAAGTTATTATAATCAATATAAAAAATTCCCTCTGAAGGGTTAGGATAAATAAACACTTGATTTTCAATAGAATTTTCTTCTAAGCTTGAAGTCATAGATTTCGGTTGTATCGCATAATCAAGAGAAATAAAAATTGTTTTATAACTTTCCCAAACACACCCACCTACAAACGAACTCTGCGTTCTCAATTTAACTCTATAATAATGTCCACATCCTCCCAAATTACTAATTGTTGACCATGGAAAAGAATAAGTACCTGGATTTCCTAAAAATGTACCAGAACTTACTGCTGAACCCGAAAGAACATTTCCATCATATTTTTGAATTTCCCATGAGTATTGAAAACATGACCCCGAATTCAATGTTCCTGTAAATGTAGGAGTTTGCGTACAATAATATGTCGGTAAATTCGTAGTGATAGTCGTTTTTGGAGTTGTTGAGTTATAGGAAACTGCACTACTTCCTGATGAATAAGTACATCCATTAACAGTATAATTAACAGAATAACTAACGTTTGTCATAGGATTTTGAGATAAGGTATTTGCTGTTCCAGTAGAACCACCAGGATACCATGTGTAAGTACCTCCTGCTGGCATTGTGCTTGGAATTGTTGCTGTTAAAGTTATCGCAGATCCACCACAAACATTTACAGGTACATTAATAGAAACCGAACCAACAACAGAAGAAACATTTATTGAAACAGGACTTGAAGAACAACCATTTGGACCAGTATATATAACTGAATAATTAGTCGTTGAAGTTGGATAAACTGTTAAAATATTATTCGTTCCTGTTGATCCTCCAGGAGTCCAAGAATAAGTTCCTCCTGTTTGTGAAGAAGTGTTCAAATTTGCTGTTAAAAGTTTACTTGTATTACAACTTGCAGTTGTTGAAGTAATTGAATTTACAACTGGTTTTGAATCTATATATATTTGTTTGGATGCTATACAACCGTTAGACGCTTGGTAATATATCATTGTATTTCCAACCTGCACTCCTGTAACCATTCCCGTATTCGAAACAGTTGCTTTATTTGGACTACTAGATGTCCATGGCGAAGTACTTGCAGGTGTAGCTGAACATACCAATTGATTTGTTGATCCAACGCAAACATGGTTATTACCATTGATTACAGCATTAGAACAATTCACTTCATTAAAATTATAACTGGCACTAGTACTTACACAATCTGTATTTTGAAAAGAACTAACCGAACAAGGAATTCCGTAGGTAGAACTCTTTTGACCTAGTAAAGTTGAATGACATAATAAGTCTGGTGAGCATCTATTGCCATATAAATCAATTTTAGGATAATAAATCAGTGTTTGAATATTCAATGGAAATGTTGGTTGAACAAAATACATCACAATACTAGTTGGTGAAATCGATTTAAAATCTGCATAATAAGTCGTTTGCCCTAAAGCAATTGGATCTGGATACTCCCAAACAGAAGACATTGGATTCCAAATAAATAAAGAAGGGTCATTTTGATTTCCTGTAAAATTACTCAAAGTTGTTGGGTAACCTGTAATCGTATAATTGTATGTATTAGAAACATTAACATCAATACTTTGCAAAGTAACTACTGAATTGTTTGCTGGAATTGAAGTTGGACATAAACAACAATTTTTTGTTGCAAATACAGGTACATTATTACAATAACAACCTGTTGAATTTGAAACAACTGCAAGTTGTAATACAAGTAAAC
>JACOTM010000019.1:17420-27626 GCA_016178305.1 Flavobacteriia bacterium
ATTTCATTGTTCCACATATTGGTAAAGCTGTACTGTTAAAGCCGATAGTAGCACTTTGACCAGCTGATAAGTTTCCTCCACTAATCATATTCGTCGATAAATAAGTATCACTTGCTGTAAGCAAACCATTTCCATCACTATCACAAAACAAACTTACATAAACATTATTAGCTGTTGAAGTTCCTGGATTCGTTACTTGTACTGAAATATCATTTGTTGATATTGGCCCATTACATCCAGATTGATCGATTGTTATATTTAAAGTTAAACCATGATTCAACGGCGAAACATTAATCAATGTAGAAGAATTAATATTAATATTTTGATTACAATTAGATAGAGCACTAACTATAAAAGGTAAAAGACTTGACTCATTAAAATTACAATCAACAGTATAAGTCAATTTTACTTGATAGAAATTACTTAAGGTAGTGCCTGTATTTGCTAAGAAACCATTTAAGGTTGATAAATTATTCAATCCTATGTTCGCAAAAGAAAAACCATTTTGTAATGTTTGAGATGTTAATGAAGAAATGGTCGTATAATTTGCTAAATTAACTTGACTCCAATTAAAGGATGCAGGATCAAATGTTTGTCCTGTAGGAATATTATAAAAATAAGATGCATTTTGCAAAGTTAATCCAGGTATAGGATTTCCTTGTAAATTTAAATTCGTAATATTTGCTTTTTGGTCATTATACATTTGTAAGATAACCGAAAAAGTTCCATTACATTGATTTACAAGATTTGAAGGAGAAAACGAAGTAAACAAATCAACATTTAAATTAGATTTTAAAATTTTAAGTTGGAGAACATCTGTACTTAAAGAACAAAAATCCAAGCCATTGATTGTTGATGAACTTAAAGGAAATGCTTTACAATCAAAACCACTTTGAACAGTAATATTTGTTGTTTGCTCAACATTGCAGTTTAAAGGTATAACTTGAACATATTTACTAATAGTATATCCTGTTGACAATGGATTAAATTTAACAAATTTTTGATTCGCATTCCAATTAACTACCGTAGCTCCTGGAACATCAATCGAAACTAATGCAGGATCATACGTAATTAACATCCAGGGATAATTTGCATCCGTTGAATTTGCTCCTCCAATATTCGAAATGTTCACATCATAATTAACCGAATTTGTGGTCGTACTTTGTATCGGATTTAAAAAAGAAAAAGCTAAGTTCGGTTTATAAATTGAAAAATTTTCAGTGTAAGAAATATCCTTATTTTCAACACAAGCAATATTGGAATACGCATAATTTTTATATAGTAAATGATTTTGCGAAATATTCGGGTTTTGAGTTGACTGATTTACGGAACAATTCATTTGAATATTCATATAAAATCTAAAGTAAGATGTCTGATACATTTTATCTACAATAGGAAATGTCCCTATAGGAGTTATCGTAATTGTATTTCCAGTTTGTGTAAAATTTAAATTCGTGTTCGTCCCAACTGTATTCCCATCTCCAACTAAATCAAAAGATGCCCCTGTGACTGTATAATTTGTAGCGTCGGACAATGTAAATGTTAATGGAAATTGAATTTGGTTAAACGGTCTGAATTCATTCGGAAACTCATCACCAACTATTCCACCAATATAACCTAAATTAAAGATCTCACTTTTACCACTTGATCCACATTTAACCTGTGGATTAAAACTATTTGTTATCTTTTCTATCACTTTATATAAACGGAAACTTTGTGTTGGATACAAACAGCCCAAATTATTTTGATCTTGAAAATTAAGATTGTCAGGTGAGATAGGTGCAACACCATTTACATAACCTGTATTTGTAAAAAAGGCTCCTTTAAAACCTGAAATTAATTCATTTGGAAATGACGCTCCACTTACTGTTGTTTTAGAAACAGAAAAATTAGCATTTAAAATTAAATTTGTACCATCTACAAACGGACCATTTTTAGTTGTAAACTGTATTGTCCAAAGTCCTGCATTATTTACAATTGACACTACTGAAATTGAATTTGTCACTCCATTAATTGACAAAGTTGCATCAACAAAATCTAAAGCCGAAGTTAAAATAGACGAATACGTGCTAAAAGTAATATAAGGTGTAAAATTAGATGCTCCTCCACATACTTGTCCGTTAAGTTTAATATTAACGATGTCACAAGCATAAGCTCCATCCAAATTATAATTTGTAGGATTTGCTGTTACCATGGCTTCGGTTACTGGTGTCGCCATCGAGTTATCTGTCCAGCCGTATGTTTTACGTTTAACGGTAAATAATGAATGATTAATACGCCCTTTGGTTGTGCAAGCAACTGGAGTATAGCAACTTGAACAAGTCGAAGTTCCTGCACATGCCCAAATATTTTTCAACTGACAATTTCCAAAAAGACCATAACCCGTCGCTGAGACAACTGTAAAATCTTGAGTAGAACTACAATCTGTACATGAGAATGTTGTATTCGCAACAAAGCATCCCTTTAGCTCATTATTAATCCAAGGAATTTGACCATTTGTTGAATGAAATGTC
Organism: Flavobacteriia bacterium; assembly: GCA_016178305.1. Taxonomy (GTDB): domain Bacteria; phylum Bacteroidota; class Bacteroidia; order Flavobacteriales_D; family Crocinitomicaceae; genus CAIUKX01. Next base: position 19,934 of record JACOTM010000019.1, read on the forward strand.
ACAAGTGTTCCTCCCGAGTTAACCGTTGAACTAGTTGTTACTGTTGAACTCAATGATGATGCATTTTCCCAACTAGCACTAACAAGTGACATTCCACAAGGCATTTGAAAATCGACACCGAAAAGAATCGGATTATCTATAAACAAAGGAGTTATTGTTCCTCCTGAATTTGTCTCTGTAATTTTACGATCTACACAAAATTTAAATGTTTGACTTTGACCACTTCCCAAAGCTCCTGAAGTTAATTCCAAAGTAGGAGCTGATACATTATAGTTGTTAATTACCAAAATATTAGAAGTTGTTGTATAACTCAATGTCGAAGCACAATTGCTATTATAATATTGTAAAAAAGTTTTAAATTCATTGATATTTATTATTCCTGCCGTACAATTATCACCCATTGAAGTCAAAGCGATATCGTAAGTTATCGTTACATTTTGTAAAGGTGCTATTTCTCCAAAAACCCCATCTCCATTTAAATCTGACAATGCATGACCATTTGAAGTTAATAAGGCTTTTAAATCTATAAAAAATATTCCTGATAAATTTGTTGGAAGTCCACCCGTAACTAAAGCTCCATTCACTTTCACATTTTGAATCGTAGTATAAGCTGATTCAATTTTTATTTTAGGATTATAGATCGTATAAACCGATCCCGCATTTGAAACAACATAAGTTGCATGTGTAACATTCCCACAAAAATCAGCGTTGTTATCATTTGTAAAAGAAGTATTAACTATAGGGGGCGATTGAATAAGATTTACAAAACCAAAACTATGATCAAAATCACATGGATTTCCAAAACACATTATATAAGCAGAATAATCTATTTGTACACTCGACAAACAACTTGGTTTGTATTTATAATATACATTTACAACATCACCCGAATTAAACGTTGACATTCCAAAAGTTGATGCATTCAATAATAGAGTATAAGTAGATCCTACAAGTGTTGGTGTACCGTATCCTGTAACATTCACCCCGTTAATAGAAATATGGTCAATTTGTTGAAAAGTCAATCCTGTAGGAACAACAAACTTTATTCCGAATTGATTTACAGAGGAATTCCCAACAACATAATACTTAACTTCTTGAATAAAAGGAGTATAATCATCATTGATCGTCATCGTTTGATTAGAGGCTGTTACGATAGTTTTTACATTTGCTTGAGCAATATTATAACTCAATGTAAACTGATCAAAATTGTAGGATGTTCCAGCAATAGAATAATCCATTTTAATTTCATTTTGAACAGATAATGATGAGCCATTAGAAGCATTCAATAATGAATAAATTCCACAATCTGCTTTTAACTGAACATTTAATGCTAAAGTCGCATTTGAAGCATGAATAGCACTGTTTTGAAAGGTGTAAGTATTATCTGAACTTGGAATAAGATTAGATGTATAACTTCCTGGGACTAAACTTACAACTGAAATTCCAACAGGTAATTTTATTTTCACTATCGAATTAGCGGCAATACTTTGAGTTGACGTGTTTTTAATCGATAAATTTAACGCATCATTATTGGTACATGCTTTTAAATTAGTAGGATTTTGATACGTAATCAATAAATGAGCATTTGATAAATTCTGAGAGTAGAAATTTTTACTCATTAAAAGTAAACAGAGAAACAATAATAATTTCTGCATAAAAAATAGTTTAGTTAAATAAAAATTGATTTGAAAAACAAAAATAGATTAATGTCAAAAGGAGCTAATTTAGAGTCTAAATTGTTAACTAAATCAAATATTGAGCGCCAAATATAATCAACTATTTTATTATTATTACTTTTTTTTTAAAAAAAAATTTTACCTTAATACCTCATACAAAAATGATTGCATCATCATTCCAGAGTTCGAAACAATATTTTGAAAGGTAACATTACATTGTTGAAATAAAATTATTTACTTTTTTATTGGCATGAAAGATCTTTTTACATTGCTGTATAAAATAAAATCAAAAAAATCAAAAAAATCAAAAAAATGAAAAAAATAATAACTAAAGATTCCCAAAAATTTCTAGAAAAATACTTGAACAATGCCTCACCGACAGGCTTTGAATTAGCAGGACAAAAATTATGGCTGGAATACATCTCACCATTTATTGATACTTATTTTACAGATAATTATGGTTCCGTAGTTGGAGTAATTAATCCTGAAGCTGAATATAAAGTAGTAATTGAAGCACATGCGGATGAAATTTCTTATTTTGTTCATTACATCACACCAGAAGGTTTTATTTATCTCAGAAGAAATGGTGGGTCAGATCACATGATTGCACCTTCTAAAAGAGTCAATATCCACACAGAAAAAGGAATCATTAAAGCAGTGTTTGGATGGCCTGCAATTCACATGAGGGCTGAAAAAGAAGAAACTCCAAGTTTAAAAAATATATTTTTAGATTGCGGCTGTTCTTCTAAAGATGAAGTTTTAGAATTAGGTATCCATGTTGGTTGTGTGATAACTTATGAAGATGAATTCATGATTTTAAATAAAACTCGTTACGTTGGAAGAGCGTTAGACAACAGAATGGGAGGTTTTATGATTGCCGAAGTTGCAAGACTTTTAAAAGAAAACAAAGTAAAATTACCTTTTGGCTTGTATATTGTGAATGCCGTTCAGGAGGAAGTAGGATTACGAGGTGCAGAAATGATCGCAGAAAAAATAAAACCAAATGTAGCAATCGTAACCGATGTATGTCATTGCACACAATCACCTATGGTCAACAAAATTGAACAAGGAGATTTACATAGCGGTAAAGGTCCCGTTCTAACTGTAGGTCCGGCTGTTCAAAATAATTTATTGAAACAAATTCAATCCGTTGCAAATAAAAATAAAATACCATTCCAAAGAGCAGCGGCTTCAAGAGCAACTGGAACAGACACAGATGCTTTTGCTTATTCAAATGATGGAGTCCCTTCAGCTTTAATTTCATTGCCTTTGAGATATATGCACACAACCGTTGAAATGTGTCGAAAAGAAGATGTTGAAAATGCAATATTATTGATTTATGAATCACTTAAATCTATTAAAAACGGACAAGATTTTAGATATTTAATATAAAATAGGAATACAATCTAGATTCATATTATTAAATTCTAACAATTTAAAATTAAGTATATTCGTTCAATATAATATATTCATTCTATGAAAAAAATAATACTTTTAGGATCTGTATTTGCTTCATTTCTATCTTATTCTCAAACGTTTAATGATAACTTTGATTCTTATACAGCTGGTCAAAACTTAGGACCTCAATCATCTGGCGCTTGGACAACTTGGAGCAATGCTCCTGGAGGAACAGAAGATGTGTTAGTTTCGAATGCTGATGCTGCAAGTGCTCCAAATTCTTTACACTTTGCATCAACATCACAAACAGGAGGACCAACAGATTTGATGAGACATTTCGGTGTTTTAAATACGGGTCAATTCTCAATGGAGTTTAATATAAAAGTAGGAACTGGAAAAGCTGGTTATTTCAATTTACAAAAAACAGCAACACCTGGTACAGCTTATGCATTGGATGCTTTTTTTAGAGACAATGGTACTTTAGTTTTCAATCAACAACCAAACTTTTCTGCCAACTATCCTGTGAATACTTGGTTTAATTTTAGACTAGATATTAATTTTAACATTAACAAATGGGAAGTTTTTATTGATAACGTTTCTGTAGGTTATTTTTCAAATGAAATTAATCAAGTTGAAGGAATCGATATTTTCCCTGTAGATAATGATACTCCTTATGATGCAGATTATTATATTGATGATTTTTCAACAACGATTACACCTTATACTTTAACGACATTAAATGCAGGTGTTACATACACTTCTTATTCAGGAGGTACAGTAGCAGGAAACAGCGTCCCTCCTATTTTTAAAATTAGAAATCTAGGGACATCTGCTATTACAAGCTTTGATATCGTTGCAAACTATAATGGAACAAATGCGAACCAATCCTTCACAGGGTTAAATATGGCTTCTTTAGCTGAACAATCATTTACTTTAAATAGTAATATCACATTGATTGCTGGGGCTAACCCACTTACAATTACCGTATCAAATGTTAATGGAGCAGGACCAGATGGTGATGCTAATGACAATGTTGGTACTGCGATTATCGATCCAATCGTACCTGCTGCTGGAAAAATGGTAATTACAGAAGAAGCAACTGGAACATGGTGTGGATGGTGTGTTAGAGGTGCTGTTTACATGGGTTGGATGAAATACAAATACAATAATTATTGGACTGGTATTGCTGTTCATAATGGTGACCCAATGGTTGTTACTGATTATGATGCTGCAATGGGTGCGTTAATCAGTGGATTTCCGACTGCGCTCGTTGATAGAGGCGCTGGATTAGATCCATCGGAAATGGAAGGTGAAATCTTAACTCGTTTACAAGTTGTTCCTAAAGCAGTTTTGACCAATGGAGCAACATGGGATGCTGTTTCCAGAACTTTAAATGTTTCAGTTTCTGCAAATTTCTCTGCAAACGCAACAAACAGTTATAAAATTGCATGTGCTTTATCAGAAGATAGCGTTACAGGAACTAGCAGTGGATATGATCAACACAATTATTATTCTTCTCAATCTCAAAATTTAGATTTAATTGATGTAAATGGAGTTAATTATAAAAATTTACCTTCAACTATTCCAGCAGCACAAATGGTTTTTGATCACGTTGCCAGAGCAATTGCTCCTTCCTTTAACGGTACAAATTTATGTTTACCTGCAACTATTAATTCTGGAGAAACACATATTATAAATTTCAGTTTTACATTACCTTCAACTTGGGATGAAAACAAAATCGATGTTGTAAGTATGTTAATAGATCCACAAGGAAAAATTGATAACGGAGGTAGAGCTACAATCGCTGAAGCAATTGCAAACGGATATGTTGCTGGCTGTAATGCTGGAATTCAAGGAATAACTTTAGAACAAGTTGATGATGTTTTCCAAATTGCTCCGAATCCTGCAACAACTTCAACAACAATTACCATTCAATTAACAGATGAATCGAATGTCATGTTAAAAGTATTGGATATGTCTGGTAAAGAAGTTGCTTCAAGAAACTATGGCGTTATTAATGGTGCTTCTACGGTAGATATTAACACCTCAATATTTCAGGCGGGTATTTATATCGTTGAATTAACAGTAAACGATCAAAAATTAACTAAACGATTAATTATCAAATAATAAAAATCAAACAACATTGTATTTGTTATCTATCCTGAGAATAAAGGAATCGTTAAAGCATTAATGGGGGCATGGTTTACCATGTGGATGGTCATAGGTATAATTGTAATTTGGTCTGCTTTTACATTTATTTTAAAGGAGCAGGAACAAATAATTTTATTTGTTTTTTTTATTTTTTGGTGTTATTATGCTTTAAAAGTTGGGCGTTCATTTTTTTGGATATTATGGGGAAAAGAGTTAATCAAAATTAATGAGACCTCACTAACTTATAAAAAATCAATCCGAAATTATGGTCAGGCAATCCCTTATTATTTGGAAAACATCAAAAAAATAAATACTTATATTCCAAAAGATAAATCCTTACAATCAGTCTGGGAAACTTCTCCATGGGTAAAAGGCGGTGAACGTATCGAGTTTCAATACATGGGTAAAACTGTTCGATTCGCTAGAAAACTAGAAGAGAATGAAACGAAGTTACTTTTCAACTTAATTACTCGAAAAATTGATGAAAAAATTAGAAAATTGAAATAAAAAAAAACTCGACTTTTATATAAGTCGAGTTTTTTTTTTAATATTCATCTTCGTTGAAGAGAAAATCTTCTCTTGAAGGATAATCAGGCCAAATATCTTCAATACTCTCGTATATATCGCCTTCATCTTCTAAATCTTGTAAATTCTCAACAACTTCTAACGGTGCACCTGCTCTAATTGCGAAATCTATTAACTCATCCTTAGCTGCTGGCCACGGAGCGTCTTCTAGATATGATGCTAATTCTAATGTCCAATACATTTGTCCTTAGTTTTAAAGTTTAATTTCCCGCAAAAGTAACTTTATTTTCATAACATCCAAATGAAAGTTGAAAAAGTTTATTCCTTTTTAATAAGTTATTCTAAATTTGAATAATAAATCTCAAAAATCAACACATTTTTTTTTCGTAATAATTACTTTTTAAGTTTTCGATTTTCTTCTGAAACTGCTTTATTTTTATTTGCTAATTGCCCGCATGCTGCATCAATATCTTTCCCTCTACTTCTACGAATATTGACAACCAAGTTTTTACCTTCTAAATAATGAGCAAATGCATTCACATTTTCAAGGTCTGCTTTCTGAAAACCAGAATCATCAATCGGGTTATATTCTATAATATTAATCTTACAAGGCACGCACTTGGCAAAAGCAGCCAATTCTTGAGCGTCTTCCAACTTATCATTAAAATCTTTAAAGATTATATATTCAAAAGTAACTCTAGTTCCCGTTTTATCATAAAAATATTGTAACGCTTCCGCCAATGAATCTAAATTATTAGAATCATTAATTTCCATAATTTGACTTCTCTTTTTATCATTAGCGGCATGCAACGAAAGAGCTAAATTAAACTTAACTCCATCATCTCCTAATTGCTTTATCATTTTTGAAATACCTGCAGTTGAAACAGTAATTCTACGAGGTGATATGCCTAATCCTTCTTCGGAAGTTAATAAATCACATGAACGAACAACATTTTTATAATTTAGTAATGGCTCACCCATCCCCATATAAACAATATTGGTCAATGGAGTTTTATATCTTTTTTCTGCTTGATTTTTCAAATAAACAACTTGATCTACAATTTCACCAGCTGTTAAATTTCGCATTAATTTCAATTTACCTGTAGCACAAAATGTACATGATAAACTACAACCTACTTGCGAAGAAATACAAGCCGTAGTTCTAGATGCTGTAGGTATCAAAACTCCTTCAACAACCTTTCCTTCACCTACAGAAAAAGCACATTTAATTGTTTTATCTGAACTAATTTGCTGATCATCTAATTGAATAGCATCGATATAAAAATGTTCCTGTAATAAATCTCTTAACGACTTACTTAAATTACTCATTTCTTCAAAAGAAGAGGCATTTTTTTTCCATAACCACTCATATATTTGCTTGGAACGAAACCCTTTTTCATTAAATTTCTCTAAGTTTTTTTGAATTTCAGCTAATGATAAATTACGGATATTCTCTTTCTTTTGTGACATTTTTTTATTCAATTACTTTACAAAGTTACAAAAGAGTTTCAAGCCCATGAAATAAAGCAAAAAAAGAATTAATTAATCACTACATGGATTCCATTAATGTCTTTTATTTCATCAAAATAATTACAAAAAGAAAAGCAATTTTTTACTAAAACTATTTTTACAACCTAAATTTTTCATTTTTTAAGTTCTTCTATCGGAACACTGGCTTTAGAATTTTGAATTAACAAAGCAGCATCTATGTAATCGATCGTAGCAAGATTTATTTCTGGTTGCCAATGAGAATTTCTTAAAATTTTGACAACCTTCACTAAATTGTATTTATTTTTTTGAATATATATATTCGCGAAAACGGATAGTACAAATTTAAAAAACAAATCGTACAAAAAAATAGACAACTATACATCATTTAAACACTAAATAAATAACATTTAAAAGCCACTCAAACGAGTGGCTTTTTAGCTTTATATTGGATA
>JACOTM010000020.1 GCA_016178305.1 Flavobacteriia bacterium
CGGATTGATTTGATTTTTCGATACAAAATGTTTCTATAAGATTTCCATTTACATCAAAAGTTGAATCGCACAGCTGATTTTCATTCACATTAAATTTACAAAAGTTATATGAACTTTGATAGGTTTCAACAAACCATGAAGGTGCTGCTGTGTAAAGTGGTGCTCCTGCTCCTCCGCATACAATTTGACACCGACCTTGATCTGGTCCACTTCCATAAGTTAAAACAGGAGTTGTTGTGCTCACATTTCTATTTATAGGCTTAGATCGTTCATACATGTGGTCATGTCCTGTCAATATTAAATCCACACCATAATCATCAAATGCTTTCCACCAAGTATTGTAATAATTATCCATTTCTCCTGCATGGTTTCCAATTGTATAAAAAGGTCTGTGAAAAAATACTACTTTCCATGTCTTATCTTGATTTTCTTGTAAAGTATTAAGTAACCAATTGTATTGAACTAAATTGGAAGGATCTTCAGAATTCAAACAAATAAATAAAGCATTGCCATAATTGAAGGAATAAAATAAATTTGTTGTTCCAGTGTTTATCGGGCTAACGGGTAATTCAAAGTTATTCTGATAATCAGGAACACTGCTTGCATCATGATTTCCTAATGCATGATATATAATATTATTTTCGACAAATGTTTTCGCGAAATCAAACCAATTGTTCCAATCAGAAACAGAACCACCGTCTGCAACGATATCTCCATTAAAAAGAGTTAAATCTGTTTTTTTAGATTGCGCTAACTCAGACACTTGATTCCAAACACTTACTCCAGAACGACTATCACCCAAAGCTGTAAACGAAAATGAAGTTGTTACAATTGGCTTTGAAGTTTTAAAAAGTTTTACATCTGACCACAACATACTATAGGAATCATACAATTTATAATAAAGCGTTGTATCAGGATTCAAATTTGGAAAAGTGTAATCATTGAAATAATCTTCATAACCACTTCTTGAACCAGCAGTAAATTCTCCCATTTCAAGATCAATAGCATAACCCCATTTTATTTTATCAGCCGTTCCTTTTCCTTTCCAAGTTACAGCCACCCCAACTAAGGGATTATTCGCACTGCCCCATCTTATCTGAGAGATTGAAAATGGCGGATTAATATTGCCTTCTAGCGATAAATCAAATGTTAAATCAGAACTAGTTGCGCTACTTTGATGTACTTCAACGGCCAATACATTATTTCCATTTTGAAAAAGAACTGGCAATAACAATGTATCATGTGGCATACTTTCATCTGTTGACGATATTGCCGTTGATGCTAACGTCGCGTTATCAATAACACTTATAGGCATATTATTTCTATATATTTCTATTCCATTCAAATAAACAACCAATCCATCATCTCTTTTAAGTGAAAGAGAAAAATTAAAAAATTGAGAAGGATTTGAAACATGAAACGTCTTTCTAAAATAAGTTGTAATATATTTAGAAGCAGTGTTTGAACCAAAATTTATTATTGTTGTCTCATCACCATCACCATATCCAAATTCTCCGGAACCTGAATTCCATGTTTGATCTGAAAAAGATGCATTCATCCAATCATTTCCTGGATTCGTGCCTTGATCCCAATATTTCCAAGTGCTTCCAAAAGGTATAATCGCTGTTTGACTGTTTACAATTAAAGAAATAAAAATTCCACAAAATATTATTACTCCTTGTTTCCAATGTTTTTTCATCGTTTCTGAGATTTCAATTATTATGAATCAAAAGTAAACGAGTTGTAAAATAATTAAAAATGAATATTCATTAGCTTTTTGGATTTCATTCTGAAATTCTAACAGCTATTTTTATCCAATAATTTTAGACAAATTATTTTCGTAAGTTTATCGCGATGGTTTGAGTTTGTCGAAAGAAGTTTATTTCAAACCTCAGTTCGATTAATATTTTACACTCAGATTTTAATTAAATTTGAAAGGACAAGGCGTGTTTTCGTAGGTTTAGCGGGCTAAATCAAGAAGACACAACGAAGGCTTTTCGAATTTAATTGAAAAGCATTTTGTACATTTCACCTATAAAAAGTGATTTACTTCCGATTGCAAAATATTAATCGAACTGAGGTTTCAAGAAACTTTTGAGAAGTGAATTGCTGTTTATAGACAATCTGAATGTAAAATTTTAGTCGAATTAAACAAAAATATATTCGCTTTTTTGGAAATCAAATGGGTAATTCCTTAATATCATTCGGGCTTATTTTCATTTTTACCCAATTCAATACACCAATCGCATTGAAAATTCCTTTTTCATATTCATCATGTTGAAGCGTTTGCAATTCTGTATAAAGTTTCAAAAACAATACTTGTTCTTCCTTTAGAGAAGCAATATTGATTAGACGTTTAAAAAATTTTAACAAAATCGCTTCTGTTTTGAATAATTTATCGCGAGAAGATAAGAAGTAACGGGAAGATTGTACCAAGTATTCTAAGTGTTGAAAATCTTTCATTTCACAATGTGCCATCAAATTTAATAAACGGGCATAACTCAGAATATCTTTTCTTAAATCAGAATTGGAATCTTCAATAATTTTACTAATCCATTGAACACATATCTTGTATTGTTTTGCGCCAAAAAAAGCATAGGAAATTTGATAATTTAACAATAAAATTTTTGACTTATGAATCACTTCTTGATAGTACTTGAGTCCTTGTTTGATCTCGTTGACTAAAGTAATGGAATCTACAAACCTATTTTGCTCATTTAACAATGTTAGCTTCAAGCTATAATAACGATGAAATTGTTTTCCTTCTTGTAAAAAATTAAGTGGTTTAATCTGATTTATTTCTTGTAAAAGTCTTTCGACTTCATCATATTTTTTTGCTTTCAAACAAATTTCACAAGCATTTGCTTTGTGAGACATTTCATCAGAAAACCCTAATGAGGTATTTTTTGTATTTTTTCTTTCTTTTACAAACTGCTGATAATATGCGTACGATTCTTCAAATCTCCCTAAAACATACAGTGATGTATAATGAATAAAATGAAAGATTTCTTTTGCGAATTCAGATTTTGCCATTGTTATATCTTTCAGTAAATCATTTGATAAAATTTCATGAATCTGAGCAGCATTTTTATTATCTCTAATCTGTTCCCCTTCCTGACGAATTAAAACGAAGAATTTTGTATATAATTCTATATATGCAGCTTGATTGGTCAATAGCTGAATAGAAGAACTTGAATCCATCATTCCTTCATGCATCTTTTTAACCATTTTATCCACATTCACAGAAGATTGAGAACTGATTTTGATTTGTAATTTAGATAATTTTGGCATTAAATAATAAAGTTCATTTTGCTGAATTATTTTTTTTGCTTTTGCTAATTGTTTTCCACTTTGTTCATATAGCCCCTTGTTAAATAAAATTTCAGTTTCATGAAGTATTTGGCAAGCTGATATTTCTTGAGAAGTTCCAGCATGAAATTTATGCAATACCCGAAGAATTAGATTGTAGAGATAATTCTTTTCAGAAGGGAGATGTTTCATAAAAACTTCTCCTGAAAACTGGGTAATTATTAGTTCTTCGCAGTAAAAAGTTTGACGGTCTATAGCATCAAAAAGACGAAGATAATTACTTTCTCTACCCTCGCTTTGTTTACGAGAAGTTTGTACTTTAAAATAACGTTTCTCACTTCTTGACAATGATTTAATCAGTGAAAATAGCTCATCCGTTTTCGCTTCCATTTCAGTTTATTATCATTCAAACTTACGTTTAAATTCTTTTTTTTCAAATATTAATTATTCATTCAAAAAAGACAAATTTTTCAGCACTTATAGCCTTTTATTTAACTTGCTGAAATTTCGTTTTCTTAGATGGAAGTCATAATCAATTTAGACAGATTCTTAATCTTCGCTTGAAAAATTAATTTGTTCAAATGGATTGAATCGATTTAAGGTATTGATTTCTTTAATTTTTCCATTTTCAACACGGGCTACTCTGCCAGGATATTTTTCAACCATTGTCATATCATGGGTTGCCATAAGAACCGCAGATTTTTCTTCTCTTGCAACTGCTAAAAGCAAACGCATAATTTCTTCAGAAGTTTCAGGATCAAGATTCCCTGTGGGCTCATCTGCTAAAATTAATTTTGGTTTATTGATTAAAGCACGAGCTATTGAAACACGTTGTTGTTCACCACCCGAAAGTGCATGAGGCATTACATTAATTTTATGCTCCAAACCTACTAATTGTAAAATATCTCTTGATCGGGCCTCCATTGCTTTTTTGTCTTTCCAGCCAGTAGCTCCCATGACAAAAAATAAATTTTGCAATACTGTTCGATCTGTTAACAATTGAAAATCTTGAAAAACAACACCTAATTTACGTCGCAACATTGGAATATCTTTCTTTTTAAGATTTCTTAAATCATAACCACAGATTTCGCCTTCACCATCTTTTAAAGGAACTTCACCATAAATTGTTTTCAACAAACTACTTTTACCACTTCCTGTTTTTCCGATTAAATAAATGAATTCTGTTTCTCCCAATTCAAAATCAACCTCGTCAATGACAAGAGCACTTTTTTGATAAATTTTTGCGTTTTTAATACGAATTACGTGTTCCACTTCTAAAGTATTTCGTGTAAAGGTGCTAAAAACATACGAAGACATAAAAAAAAAATCAAAAATAATCTTAACAGAAATACGTTTAAAACTTTTACAAGTACTTTAAAAATACATGACCATGCAGTTTAATTTTACTAGGTTAAAGACAATTCGAATCAATTTCAAATTGACAGAATAAAAAAAACAGATAATGTATTCATTTCATGTAGAATACTTAAAAAACAAACAAATAAATAAAGAGATGAATAAATATTTAATAATATTATTTCTTACGACGATAACACAGCTTTTCAGCCAATCTACTGAAAAATACAATACTGATTATGCTTCATTTTATAGAGCTGAAGAATTGTATAACAAAGAACAATATGGCGCTGCAAGAAATGAATTTAGAGCTTTTATTAATCAATTTGATAAGAAAAATGATCCTCTTTATATACAGGCAATGTATTATGAAGGACTTTCTGCATTAGAACTATACCATAACGATGCTGTTGATTTATTGATAAATTTCAATAAAAATTATCCAGAAAGTATTTATCACAATGCTATTTTCTTTCGATTAGGGAAATATTATTACCAGAAAAAAGATTATTCTGAAACGTTGGTTTGGCTGAATCAATTAAAAGTTACAGATGTGGAAGAAAGTGATCGGTCAGAATTTTATTTTAAGATAGGGTATTCGAATTTTCAAATTCATAAATTCGTTGAAGCTAGAAATGCTTTTTTTGAAATTAAAGGAGATAGTTCACAATACAGCAATCCAGCCCTTTACTACTATTCTCATATTGCGTATCAAGATAAGTCGTATCAGACAGCTTTAGAAGGATTTCTAAAATTACAAAATGACACGCGTTTTTCCAGAGTTGTACCGTACTACATCATGCAGATTTACCATACGCAAAAAAAATACAAGGAAGTTACAGAATACGCTCCGAATGTTTTAGATACGAGCAATATTGTAAACATAAATGATATTAACCATATCCTCGGAGATGCCTACTATAAGACTGGTTTTTATGATGAAGCGGTTTTATTTTTAGAAAAATACAATAAAGAATCCAAAACAACACGTGATGATGATTATGAATTAGCTTATGCATACTTTCAAAGTGAAAATTATGTTGAGGCAATCAAATACTTTGACAAAGTAACCGAACAACGTGATAGTTTAAGTCAAGTAGCTTATTATCAAATTGGAGAAAGTTACCTCAAATTGGAAAAATTAGCACCGGCAAGAGCAGCGTTTAACGAAGCCTCGTTGATTAATTTAAATCCCAAAATTCAAAAAGATGCTTTATACAATTATGCTGTTTTGTCATATAAATTAGATATAAATCCTTATGATGAAGCAGTTGAAGCTTTGCAATTATATCTGAATAAATATCCCGATTCAGAGCGTAAAAATGATATTTATCAATATTTGGTAAATGTTTATACCACTACCAATAAATTTGGAAAAGCCTTACAATCTCTTGATAAATTACAAAATAAAGATATTCGTTTAAAAACAGCTTATCAAATAGTTGCTTATAATTATGCCGTAGAATTGTATCAAAAAAACAATTATGAAGATGCCGTTAAAACATTTGAACTGGTTGATAAGTTCCCTATTGATGCAACCATTTCAGCCAATGCAAAATTTTGGGAAGCCGATGCTCAATTTCAATTAAAAAAATATGATAAAGCTATTCAAGGTTATCGCGCTTATATAAATTCTCAAGGAATTACAGACATTACTATAAAGGCAGATGCATATTACAACATTGGATATGCGTATTACGCTAAAAACGACACCTCACAAGGGGTCGAAAATTTCCGAATTTATACGCAAACAATTAATTTATCCAATACAAAAAATAAAGCAAAATTAGTGGATGCATACATGCGGGCAGGTGATGGCTACTACATATTGAAAGAGAATGAAAACGCCGAAAAATTCTATAAAGGTGCCTATGATTTCAAATCAGGGAATGAAGATCAAGCTTTATTTTATTTAGCCAAAACATATACTGTTATCAAAGGTAAAAACGAAGCGAAAATTAATGCATTGCAAGATATTATTAATAATTATTCCGGTTCAAAATATACACTTTCAGCTATCAATGAATTAGCTATAACTTATAAATTTTTAGAAAAATATGATTTATCGCTTCGCTATTTTCAACTAATTGCAACCGATTATCCATCTTCTATACTTGTAAAATCAGTTAAAGTTGAAATTGCAGATTTATACTTAAAAAAACTAGATTATGTAAAATCAGAGCGTGCATTTAAAGAATTGTTAGACGAATATGGTTCTGATAGAGAAATTTGTGAGCGAGGAGCAAAAGGATTAATTGAATTATATTCTCTTCAAAAGAAATTTGAATTAGCAGAAGAAACTGGAAATAAATATCCATGTGCGGGAGTTACCAAAGACCAACAAGAACGAGAATTGTATTATTTACCTGCCATGATGGTTTATAATGATACAACAAAAACACTCGCAGCAATCGAATCCTTTGAAAAATATTTGACAAAATATCCCGCTGGAATTTACGTCAATGAAGTTCGGAATCATTTAGCAGATTGTTATTATCGCACAAAAAACATTCCTAAAGCAGTTGAAATTTACATCGAAACATTAAAAGAAACCACCAACGGTTATACAGAATTAGCTGCTATTCGAGTTTCTAAATACTTATTTAACTCTGAAAAATACGAAGAAGCAATACCATATTATGCAAGATTAGAAAGTATCAGTTCAACACCAATCATTATTTTTAATTCAAGATTAGGGTTAATGAAAAGCCATTTTATTATTGAAGACTGGACCAAAGCAGCAGAATATGCGAAAATTGTTTTAGAAAACTCTCAATTAAATAATACAAACCGTTTGGATGCTGAATATGTTAAAGCTTTGGCAAATTACAATATAGCAAATTATACAGAAGCAAAACCTTCTTTGGAATGGATTGTTAAAAATTCAACCAATGAAAAAGCTTCAGAAGCGAAATTCACAATCGCTGAAATGTATTACAAATTAAAGGAATTAGAAAAATCAGAAATTGAAGTAAGAGCTTTATTGAAAATGAAACCAACATACAATTATTGGGTTGCAAAAGGCTTAATTCTTCAAGCAAAAACATTGATTTTGAAAAATGATCTTTTTCAAGCCGAACAAACATTAAAATCAGTCAAAGAACATTATCAAATAAACGATGATGGTATAATGGTTGAAGCAAATGAAGTTTGGGACGAATTAATGCAATTAAAAAATAAACCGAAAAATATTCAAGAAAGCGGTACTACAGAAATTGAAGTTAACGAAGGAGGAAATTAAAAATGAAAAAGTCATTATTAACATATCTATTTATTTCACTTGGCTATTT
Source organism: Flavobacteriia bacterium (assembly GCA_016178305.1). Lineage (GTDB taxonomy): Bacteria > Bacteroidota > Bacteroidia > Flavobacteriales_D > Crocinitomicaceae > CAIUKX01. The sequence goes on from JACOTM010000020.1 coordinate 7,956, forward strand.
CACATATAGCCAGGGTGAAATCAGTGTCAATGGCGAAAGCGTTGATGTCAATACTAAAAGAACTGTTGAACCAGCTATGCGGCTAACTGAAAATCCAAAAGTAATCGATTCTATCAAGCCCACAAAAGTAATTGAATATCCATTGATGAAGATTCAATTTCCAACAGTAATTGTTTTGGACACCATCAAACCTGCAAGCATTAAAACGGTGGACAAACTTCCACAATTATACCATTCGTATGTTAAATTAGGAATAGGAAGTAAATTAATGCCCTTAGGGGAAGTCTATTTTGATGGAAATCGTTCGAGAAGATATATATATGGCGTTCATGCTAAACATTTAAGTTCATTTGGGAATATTCCAAATTATGCCCCATCTCAATACGACCGTACAAATGGAAATATTTTTGGTGCTATCAATGAGAAAAATTATGCCCTAAAAGGAGATATTCACTATGGTAATAAAGGATTTCATTATTATGGAATTCAAAATGATTCGATTAACAGAGATAGTATTGCCCAAAGATTTAACGATTTCGGAGGAGATTTTAGTTTTGATTCACACAAGAAAGATAGTGCAAATATGAATTATCTAATCGGATTAAGTTATAATAATTTTCAATCGAAAAAACCTGTCAATACAAATTTAGCCAAATGGAAGGCTAATGAAAATTACTTTGCAATCAATGGTTTAGGAACTTATAAAACAGGAAAAGAAATCTACAATGTTGAATTAGGATTACGTTATAATGGTTACAAATATGGCGTTGCAGATACGAGTATTTCTTTATTGGATACTGGAATTGTTTCAAATAATACAATTATTCAGTTAAAACCTTCAATTACTTCTTATTTAAAAAACAACCGTTTCAAAGTGAAAATTGGGGTTGATTTAACACTAGATGCACACGATAAAACAAAATTTTATATCTATCCTATAGCTGAATTGAAATATTCTTTATTTAACGATTTATTTATTCCTTATATCGGATTAAAAGGTGGAATTAAACAAAATACATTTAAATCGGTCTCAACAGAAAATGAATTTGTTTTAACCAATATCATTTTAAAAAACGAAAGTACTGCAATTGATGCTTTTATAGGATTTAAAGGAACTATTACCAAGCGAATTAGCTTCAATGCAAGTGCAAGTTTTGCAAGTTTTAAAAACAAACTTTTATTTGTGACAGACACAACATATTCTGTGAGAAACAAATTCAATGTAACGTATGACGATGGATTCATGACGACAATTGAAGGGGCTCTTTCTTACCAATTAGTTGAAAAATTAAAAGTTGATGCTATTGCTAAATATTATTCTTATGCTTTAACAAACAATACTTATGCTTGGAATTTACCGCAATTTCAAATAACGACAAGAGCACATTATAATTTATACGATCATTTTATATTCAATTTAGACTTAAATTTTGAAGGAGGAAGAAAAGCTTTGATTTATACAAAAGAATCAAATACAACTATTGAAAATAATCAATATGCTAAAAATTTAGGTTTAGTTTCGGATATTAATTTAAGTATTGAATACCGATATAACAGTCGGATTTCAGCTTTTATACAAGGAAATAATTTAGTTGGTCAACGATATAAAAGATGGTATAACACACCTGTACAAGGCATTCAAGTAATGGGGGGAGTTACTTTTAGATTTTAAATTTTAAGCCTCAAAAGAAACAATAAATAAAGACATGAAAAGAATAGTTGCCATAGCTATTATAACTCTTATAGGAATTCTTGTTGCATATTCAATAAATCGTAAAAAACCAAGGGAATTTCTTCCTATTTACAATCCTGTTGATCTCCATTCTGAAATGGTTGATTCATCCATTTTAAGAAAAGGATTTGGGCATAAAATTGGAAATTTCAGTTTTAAAAACCAAGATGGTAAAAATATTACTCAAAAAACAATTGAAGGAAAAATTTTTGTTGTGGAATATTTTTTCACTACTTGCGGAACTATTTGTCCCAAAATGAACATTCAAATGCAACGTGTTCAGAAAGCGTTTTCGAACAATTTACAATTAAAAATTCTAAGTTTTACAGTAAATCCAGAAATAGATACTGTTGAACAAATGAAACGCTATGCCCTTTCACATGGAGCCAATAACAAGCAATGGCATTTTTTAACTGGATCGAAAGAAGAATTATACAAATTGGCCAGAACTTCATTTTTTGTACTCAAACCTGCTGAAGCTCAAAATTTAGGGGATGCTGGAAGTGATTTTATACACACGAATAATTTTGTATTAATTGACAAACAAAAACGTATTCGTGGTTATTATGATGGAACAAATTCAAAAGAAGTAGCTAAATTGATTAAACACATCCAACTTTTAATGGAAGAAGAATAAATATTTCACTAAAGAATTCAAGAATTATATGAAATCCATCTCCAATATCCAGCAAATATTTCCATAAAACTATAAAATATTCATTCAAACACAGCTTTTAGTCGGATATTTCTATTGTTTTGTCGAATTAGTAGATTTTATTTAACGCGTTAGGAATACAAGAATTAATTTTAGCTCAACTTCTATGAATCGTATAATTTAATCTACGAACAACATTTTTTTAACAACCACTTAACATATTTCCCAGCAATTAAATTAATACAAATTCGTTTAAATTTGAATAGAGAATGTTTTTTGATTTTTATTTCCTTTAGATCGATTGTAAATTTGTTATATCAAAGTTGAAAGTATTAAAAATAAATATATAAAATACTAAACTCTTTTTTCAGTGAATAGTGGTTAGGTTAAGTTAGCAGAAAGCGATTCGATCCCTCGAATCGCTTTTTGCTTTATACTATTTTCTGTAGAAATAAGGAGATTTGTACTTATACTCATTTTGAAGATAAGAACTCATAAAATGAACATTTCCAACAAGCCCAACCGCCCTATATTGGGAAATTTAATAACCTCTCTAAAATTATTTGATGAACAAATTTTAAAGGTTATGGTCTTAATACATTGAATTTTAATGATATGCCCGCAGAAAGATAAAAATAGTTATTTTTCACCCCTTCTTTAATGTTTCCTGTATGACCTTGATAATTCCATACAATTGGTATGGTAGATCCATTAATAAAATTTTCAGTTGTGTAGTTTAAATCATAAAAATATACATTGTTTCTAATATAACTACAACCAAAATTTAGGTAGGTATTGGAACATAATTTAAACTTTAGAGTTGTATTATAATCTAAATTTAAGATCGTATTTATCTTTTTTATTTTATTTGAATTATCATAATATTCTCCGCTATAAACGGACATATCATAACTATAACTTATCCAGTCTCTTCCTGGCGTACGACCCATTTCCCCACCATAATGTTTGGTTTTATTAACAGCAAATCTTTTTATTACATTCACACCTAAATCTAAAACCATTCTACCATCGTAAAATTCAAATTGTTTAGAAATTCCAATATCTAATCCAATTCTATTATTTTTCAAGTCTATTCCTCCTAAAAGATCGGCTGATAATCTTTCATAACATCAAACTGCCCGCCAACATTTAGAAACAATTTCTGTTTTTCCCAAATATTGTACCTATACAATATAGTTCCTGTAATATTGTATTGGGAATAAGTATTCAATATTTGTTGATGGTATTTTCCGTCTTTTGCAAAACCATTTTTTTCTCTAAAATTGTTGGTTGCAAAACCATATCCGAATTGAAAATTCACTTCACTGTCTTGAGAAAAAAAAGCTGAAGAAATCATGAAGATTATCAAAGATATAAAATATTTTTTCATTTAATTTGTTGGTTGAGTTTTTTAAGCGAAATTTTTCGAGTGTTTATCTGTTAATATTTATATTCTTTTTCAGAACAAAATTTCTTTAAAAATTGGCAGAAACCCTTTTTTATACCGTTATTCAAGCAAGCTAAATCATAAAATATAAAACAAATTGATAAAGAAATGAGAGAATATTTTGTGAGGCTCTTAGGTACAAAAAATGGAACAAGAAAACGAATTAATTTGAAGTAAACGGAATAAAAAGAATTCAATATTTACTACGTTTCTAAATTGTAACCTGAATACTTTATATTTGTAGTTGTTAACTAAAAAATATCGTATAATGGAAAATCAAATTTTAGAAAATAAAAATCAAAAAATCCAATCAGATGGAGCTAATGTTATTATTAACACTGTGAAAGTAAATTTGCCTATTCCAACAGCAAGTACAATAACTTTTGGACCCGATAATCCCGATGGATTATTCCCTCCTTCTCCAATTATTCCAGATAATTACACTATATATCCGGTAAGTAATACCTATATTATACAAACAAATGTTTATTTACAAAACACTATAAGTAATCCACAAACTTCCTATACAATCGAAGGATCTTTTGATGCAGTTTCTAAAATTTTCTACATTTGTTACAAAGCATTAGCGCCTACTCAGTCTTCTAAAACTATGTATAGTTTGGTAACAATTAATATTACAGTTCCTCAATCTGTTTTTACTGGAATTAGTTCTTTTGATCTGGTACTTTGTAATTATACAGGAGCCTTTGATGGACAATCTGGTGGTGGGGATACACCAGCAGGAACAACATCAAGAGGAACAAAAACAATAGCAGTTGGTTCTAGATAACAATAGATGAAAAAAATAGTATTTGTTGGCTTTTTTGTTTTTTTATTTTGCAATCATTTATTCGCGCAAAAAAAATGGAATAGTTTTCTACAAAATGATTTTTATAAAATAGGAATTGAGCATAAGAAAGATATTTCGTTTTATAAGACAATAAACTATTTTTTGGAAAAAAATTGGGACTCAACAATTGTTACTTCTTCAAAAATTTTCAGTAAAAATAACCCTGCGATAAAGGATTATATTCATTATTGCAGGGCTTTTAGTTTTTTAAGTAAACAGCTACTTATGAAATCTAAAAAAGAATTTTTAATGATCTCTCCTAATTTTAAATTTGAAAGCAAAGTTCAAATGAATTTGGGAGAAATAGCACTTGGAGAAAATAAATATTCAACAGCTTTAGGCTATTATCAATCAATTCTAAATGATAAAGATTTCAGCAAAAATGACATTAAAAAAAGTGCCTTATTGCTTAATATAGGTTTGTGTTATTTTCACCTCAATCAAATTTCTGTAGCAGAAAATTTTTATTTTAAAAGTTTAGCGATACAGCAAAAACAAAAAGACACCAGTTTTCTTATTAGTTCTTACATTAATATCGCCAATTTATATTACGAACAATACAAAGATAAAGAAGCTATCTATTATTTTAAAAAAGCTTATGAGAGTGCGGCGAATGTGACAGATCCTCAATTGAAACAAATGACAGCTTTTAATATGGCTGTAGTAGAAGAAAACAGAGGAGAAATAGTAAAAGCAATGCATTATCGAAAGGAATTTGAAAATTGGAATGATTCTTTACACAATCAAAATAAGGTTTGGGAAATAGCTGAATTAGAAAAAAGATTTGCCATTCAGCAAAAACAAAAGAAAATTAATTTGCTAAGTATTGAAAATAGAGCCAAAAATGCAGAACGTAATGGATTCTTTTTTGCTTCTCTTCTTTTATTAGGCACTTTATTTTCGGGAATATATTTCTATCGTCTTAAAATACATAAAAATAAAATTATCGAAAATCAACGAAATGAATTGGATCAATTGAATGCAACTAAAGATAAATTACTTTCTATTGTTAGTCACGACTTAAGATCTTCAGTAAATGCTTTAAAAAATAGTAATCAAAAAATATTACGAAATTTTGAGTCTAATAACTATGATGAAATGGGATCTTTATTACTAAGAAACGCTAACATAACCAACAGTTCATATAATTTATTAGACAATATTCTTCATTGGGCTCAGCAACAAAATGAACAATTATATTTTCAACAAGAAGATATTCATCTTTCCAAAATTGTAGATCAAGTTATCTTCAATTATAAGTACATCTTATTAGAAAAAGAAGTTACGTTTTCAAATAAAATACCAATTGAAACACTTGTTTTTTGCGATATTGACTCCTTGAAAATTGTATTTCGAAATTTGATTGATAATGCAATAAAATTTTCAAAAATTGGTGGTCAAATTTCAATGTATCTATTAAATAATCAAATAGATGATTTTGTTTGTTTTGCTATCGAAGATACTGGCTGTGGAATGCCACAAGAAGTTCTGGATAAATTAAGATTGAATCATCACTTATTAACACAAAAAAACAATAAAGAAATAATTGGTACAGGACTAGGGTTTCAACTGTGTAAATCTATGCTAAAGAAAAATAATGGAGAAATTACTTTGATAGAAAGCAAATTAAATATTGGAACAAAAATTATTATAAATTTACCGAAACAAAAAAAGAATGAGTAAAATAAATATACTAATAGTTGAAGATTCTTTCGAAGAAAGTGAATTATTGGTTGATTTACTTGAAACGAATGGATATAATATTGTTGGTATTGCTCGGAATTTTAAAGAAGCAATTACTTTATATCATTCTGAAAATTTTGATTTAGTAATTATTGATATTTTTTTGAATGGTTTACCAGAAGGAATTTTGTTTGCAGAAACCATTACAAGTATTCCAAATGGAATGAAACCTTTTGTATTCCTTACAAGTTCAAAAGATCGACAAATATTTGAGCGCGCCAAATTGACAAAGCCTTTTAGTTTTTTGATGAAACCATTCAACCAATTAGAAGTCTTATATGCAATTGAAATGGCTATTGAAAAATATTATGATCAAAATTTAATGTTTTCATCAGTTGAACAACTCGTCAATTCTCAAGATTTTTTATTTATAAAGAAAAAATGCAATCTAGTAAAAGTTTTTAAATCTGACATCATTTTTATTGAAGTTGAAGATCGATATTGTAATATCTTTACTGAAAACGAAAAATTTGTAGTTCAAATATCATTGACGAAAATGGAATCTTATTTAGGTAAAGAAATTTTCACCCGTACTCATAGAAATTATTTAATCAATAAAAATAAAATTTCAGAAATCGATATTACTGATAACCTTATTTATTTACAAGGGAATTATAAAGTATTATTAAGTGAGACCTATAAAGGTTTTATCAATGACTTTAATATTTTAAGATAAACCTCTCATTTTTTTAGAATTTTCTGATTATCTCATACATTCTTTCTCTGCTTTCATGACATAGAATAACCTTTCTATGTCATTCGCAATTTACTTTCGGTATATGCAATATAAATTCACCTCAGAAACAGAAGGCGTGTTCCGAAAAGCCAGTAGAGTAGGAAAATAATTAAAATTAAAATGGAAACAGTAGCAGAAAAAAATGTAGTAATCAAATCAATACTAGGTGGTTGGTCTCTATATCGAGAATTAAATGTGAATGACTTAACAGTTTTTAATGAAGCTTTAAACGGGTTGGTAGGTGTCAAATATACTCCTCAACTAGTATCAACTCAAATTGTTGCCGGCGAAAATTATAAATTTAAATGTTTAGCTCAACCTTCAGTTATAGAAATGACACAATATGAGGCTATTATTCATATTTTTAAACCCTTAAGCGGAATGCCTTTTATCACGCATATTACTTCATTTTAATGCATACTAAATCACCTATTTTCTTAAGGTTGATTTTATTTTAAACCTTAATTTCGATTATCTTGATATTTTGAAGAATACTTTCTTTATATCATGTATTACAGTTATTTTACCCTTACTATATTATTAGAAAATTAACAATTGATGTAGTAATAAATTCATTAATAAAGAAAAAATGAAAGAGAATTACAAATTAAGTATATTATTCAGTTATTTAAAAAATGTTCAAGTGGCTACTGCTTTATTGACTTTTTTATGCTTTATGTCAACTGAATCTTTTGCCAGTTACTATTGGCAAGTTAGTGCAATTACGGGAATTACTGGAGGGAATACATACTCTATGAATGCTCCGGCAAGTCCAATTACAATTAATATTAATCAATGTGCTGGCGGGATTTCTCAGCCTCACAATTCAACTATTTATAACATTACATGGTACAAAAATACCGTGAATTCAACAGTTGGTGGTACATTGGTTGCAAGTTCTGTTGTTGGAACTCCGTATTCGTTTACGACTACACAATCTTATACACCTTCAACATCAACTTCAGGTACTTTGTATTATTATGCTGTATTATCAAATCCCTCTATGACAACTTGTGGGTTTACTAGTACATTGACTAGTCCCACAACAGCTGTGACAGTTGCAAGTCCTGCTGCTGCGTTAAATTTTGATGGGAATGATGATTTTGTGAATATTGGAAATTCCGTAACTTCTAGTTTAAGTGGCGGTCATAATATTACTGTTGAGGCTTGGGTTAATCCTGAAACAATGAATAATTTAGGTTGTATAATTGGTAATTATAATACTAGTTCAAACAATAACTTACAATTTTTATTAAGAAGAAGTACAAATTCATATTATGAATTTTGGGTTGGTAATGGTGGCGTTTGGAATCAATTAACTTCTTCTATTGCTCCTGTATCAAATGTTTGGCAACATGTTGCTGCTACATGGGATGGATCTGTTTCAAAAATTTACATTAATGGCATTATTGCAGGAACAATAAATACAGCCATTTCTAGTTTTGGTACTGCTAATAATAACAATATATGGATAGGTGCTAATAATATTAATGAGAATTTTAATGGAAAGATTGATGAAGTTCGTGTTTGGAACAGAACTTTATCTCAAGCTGAAATTCAAAATAATATGAATGGTGAAATTCTGACAACGGCAAATGGGTTAATGGTAAATTATCACTTCAACCAAGGAGTAAATAATGGAAACAACGCGAGTATAACAACATTAAATGATGCTAGTGGATCTTCTATTAACGGAACTTTAAATAATTTTTCTTTAACTGGGTCAACTTCAAATTGGATTGCTCCAGGGGCTGTACCAAGTGGTATTGCTGTTCCCCAATTTATTAATGTAATTACAACTTCAATTGTAAGTCAGTCAAATGTAAATTGTCATGGCGGAAATAATGGGTCTGCAACAATAACTGCATCAGGAGAAGGAAATCTTACTTATTCTTGGTCGCCAACAGGAGGAACTTCTGCAACAGCAACAGGTTTAATCGCCGGGAATTATATCTGTACAGTATCAAATGAATACGGAACTACAGCAAATCAAACCGTGACAATTTCAGAACCAGCTGCAATTTCAGCTATAAGTTATGTTACAATTTGTGGAAATCAATCTTATTCAATAGGTACAAGTACATATACTACTACTGGAGTTTACACCGATATATTATCTAATTCAAATGGCTGTGATAGTACGGTTGTCACCCATTTAACTGTTCATCCGATTTATTCTTTTGTCGATACAGTAACAATTGAACAAGGTCAAAGTGCTTTAATTGGGGGAGTAAATAGAACAACGGCAGGAGATTATCCTTCACATTATTCATCAATTAATGGCTGCGACAGTACAATTACCACAACCTTAAATGTTTTGTTAATGTCTAGCCCTTCCAATTTAATAGCAACTCCATTTTCTCAAACTCAAATTAATTTAAGTTGGGCAGACAATTCACAAAATGAGTTTGGTTATATGATTGAAAGAGCATTGACATCTAATGGAACATTTGAACAAGTTGGTTTTACAAATCAAAATGAAACAACTTTTACAGATTTAGAATTAATAGCAAATACAAATTATTGTTATAGAATCGTTGCAATGAATAGTAATGGTGAATTTTCAACTTATTCTTCAATTGTATGTGCTTCAACATTCCCGGTTATTATTTCTCCAGCTTCATATTTAACAGCAACTCCTTTATCTCAAACAAGTGTACAATTAAATTGGAGTGATAATTCATCTACAGAATCAGGGTTTATTATTGTAAGTGAAATAAATGGACAAGGATTTAGTAATATCGATACCGTTGCTTCAAATATTACAACATATTTAAATACGGGATTGCTTGCAAATACAACATATAACTATAAAATAATTACTTACAATATTGGAGGAAATGCTCCATTTTCAAATACAGCTACTGCGTTAACATTTGATAATTTACCAAATGCACCTATTAATCTTATAGCAACAAGTGTATCCGCAATTGATGTTCAGTTAACTTGGAATGATGTTTCAACAAACGAAGATTTATTCTTAATTCAAAGAAGTGCCTCATCAGGGTCAGGTTTTTTTACAATAGCAACAGTAGTAGCTAATACAACTTCTTTCAATGATTTTGAAGGTTTGAACTCAAATACAGAAGTTTATTATCGCATCGTTGCTGTAAACTCTGGAGGTAATACTTTTTCAAATGAAGCTTATACCCAAACATTAGCAACTGCAGGTTATGTGATGGATAGTGTATTTATGAATTGTAGAGATGCATCATTTTGTATGCCAATCAAGTTAAATCATACAATTTCAGGAGTTATCGGTTACGATTTTACAGTCAACTTTGATACTACCAAATATGATTTTGATGGAATATCTATAAATTCAGCATTAATAAATCCAGCATTTACGGAGTTTTCAACTTATTCAAATGCAAATGGTACAGTCAAAGTTTTAGTAAATATTATTGGTTCTGCTCCATCTAATACATCTTTTAATGGTAATGGCTCTCTTTTGTGTATGAATTTCATCAAACATTTAGATTACGAACAAGGTGTAGATCAGATTTCAATTTCTAATATTTTAGAAAGTTATGCGACTGGAACAATTTTTCAAACAATCTCAAACGGAGTTGTTAAAGTGGATAAAGATACATTAGCTCCAGGAGTATTGCGTACATGGAATAATAATCAAGTAATGAGTTATAATAGTGCAAATCAAAATCAGTTTTTGATTACTAAAATTTATGGAAGCAATATTACAAATACAACTCAATCTACAAATTTTGTAACGCCTGATATTAATGGAAAATTTAATCATAATATTTATGATGGGAATTATATTAAAATTGTAAGAGATATTGCCGCATCAACGATTATGATGCCATTCATTAATGGATTAGATGTTCAAAAAATTAAACAAATAGCACAAAGTGATGCGAATTTTTTACCAAACGCATTTCAAATAATTGCTGCAGATGTTAATATGGATGGTCAAGTTACGGCAGGTGATGTAACTTTAGTTAAACAAAGACTGACACTTACAATTGGTCAATATCCTCAAGCTTGGAATGTTACAAATGGTGAAGCTTCAAAAGATTGGATTTTCGTTGATTCAATGACTGTTGTTAGCGCTACTTCTTTTCAACGTTCAACCATTTATCCTGCTTATGATGGAATTGGGTTCAATAAAAATCATGTGCCCCATGTAGGATTAACTTTACCAGTAGCAGTTGATTATACAGGAAATTGTCCAGAATTTTCAACATCATATTTCAAAGGAATATTATTAGGCGATATTGATGGGAATTTCAATCAAATGGCTGCAGGAGGAACTAAATCAATGGATATTAATTCGATTGCTTTCGAAATAGCAGCTGCGGTACAGCATGAAAATTGTGTTGTCGATATACCATTTTATACGGGTGAATTTATTGGAGATAGTGTATTTGCAATAGATTTTGATATGGCATATAATAATTCTCAATTGGAATTTGATGAAATAATTTACAATAATTCAAGTTCTTCTTCTGAGCAATTATACAATCAAGTTGATGGAAATAGAATCTTATTTACTTCCTCAGATGTTTATGCTTATGCACCTTCTACATTATTAGGATATATCCGTTTCAATGTTTTAGCAAATCAAATATCAGCAACTGATTTTGGAACAATAACATCATATATTAATGGAATTGAAAGAAATGTAAGTATCGAAGGTCTTTCTAATTGCGCCAATTACAACGGCCTTCAAGAAGTAGAAGAAACACAAAATTTACATGTATTCCCTAATCCACATTCAGATAATTTTGTGGTAGAATTAAATACAGCTACAGATAAAAATGTAGAAATTTATTTAACAAATGTTTATGGTGAAATTGTTCAAATCATCGAGAATGGAACTGTTACAGGAACTTACAAAAAACAAGTTAATACTTCAGAATTAACAAGTGGTGTATATTTCTTAACGATGAAATCAAATGGTCAAACAATCGTAAACAAATTAGTTAAAAAGTAGAAATACATAATTTAGCAATTAGCCGTGAGGATTCGTTCTCACGGCTTTTTTGTTTTTATAATGAATGAAAGCATTTTTTGAATGTGACCAATAAATAATCATGTTAACCTTAGTCTATAAAATTTTACACTCCGATTTTAATAAGGATCATCTATAAAAAATTTTGAACTTAAATTAATTCAATTTACCTTTGTACCTCGTTCATTTAAATAACTTATGAAGAAAGGTGGAGGGATAGGCCCTACGAAACCTTGGCAACCTCCGTATTTTCGGAATAGGTGCCAAATCCAATTCCGATTTAATATCGGAAAAAGATAAGTAGATTGAATTTTTAATACAAATTCCCCTCTTTTCATAAATTTATTCAAGTGTACTTTACAAATTTTATTGTATTGAATGAAAAAAATTGAAGAAATCCTCAAAGAAAGAATTTTGATCCTAGATGGAGCAATGGGTACCATGATACAACGGCATAAATTGGAAGAAGAAGATTTCCGTAAAGGTTGGTTTGAAAACCATGAGCATCCATTAAAAGGAAACAACGATTTATTGTCTTTGACTCGCCCAGAAATCATAGAAGATATTCATCGTCAATATTTTGAAGCAGGAGCTGATATTGCTGAAACAAATACTTTTTCAGGTACTTGGATTGCACAAGCAGATTATGGATTAGAAAAATTTGTCTATGACATTAACTTCCATAGCGCTCAATTAGCTAAAAAGGTGGCTGATGAGTTTACTGCTAAAAATCCAAATAAACCAAGATTTGTAGCTGGATCAATCGGACCAACAAATAGAACTGCGTCAATTTCACCCGATGTAAATGATCCTGGATTTAGAGGTATTACTTTTGATGAATTAGTTGGTGCATACAAAGAACAAGTCAACGCATTGATTGATGGAGGAGTAGATATCTTATTAGTTGAAACGGTTTTTGATACTTTAAATGCGAAAGCAGCTTTGTTTGCGATTGATGAAGTGTATGAAGAAAGAAAAATTGAATTGCCTATCATGGTTTCGGGTACTATTACGGATCAAAGTGGTAGAACTTTAACAGGCCAAACAACGGAAGCTTTTTTGATTTCAATTTCTCACATGCCTCTATTAAGCGTAGGTTTAAATTGTGCGTTAGGAGCTTCGATGATGAGACCATATTTACAGATTTTAAATCAAACTTGTCCGTTTAGTGTCAGTGCACATCCTAATGCAGGTTTACCGAATGAATTTGGAAAATACGATGAGACACCCGAGATTATGGCGAAACAAATCAAAGAATTTTTAGATGAACATTTAGTAAATATTATTGGTGGATGTTGTGGAACTACTCCCGAACATATTCGCGCTATTGCAGATTTAGCGGCAACTTACCAACCAAGAAAAATTAATTATACGATTGAAAACGATGTCGAATAAAACAGCAGCAACTTTAAAATTATCAGGTTTAGAACCATTAATTGTTACTTCTGAAAGTAACTTCGTAAATGTCGGTGAACGTACCAATGTTACGGGATCACGTGCATTTCTTCGTATGATTAAAGAAGAAGATTATGAAGCAGCTTTAGCTGTTGCGAGAGATCAAGTTGAAGGTGGGGCACAAATCATCGATATTAATATGGATGAGGGAATGATTGATGGCAAAGAAGCAATGGTTAAATTTTTGAATTTAATTGCTTCTGAACCGGATATTTCTCGCGTTCCTGTGATGATTGATAGCTCGAAATGGGAAATCATCGAAGCTGGATTAAAATGTGTTCAAGGAAAAGGGGTTGTAAATTCTATTTCCTTAAAAGAAGGGGAAGAACAATTTATTGAAAAAGCTAAATTAATCAAACGATATGGAGCAGCTGTCATTGTAATGGCATTTGACGAAGAAGGCCAGGCTGACTCTTATGAAAGAAGAATTGAAATTTGTAAGCGTTCGTATGATATTTTAGTTGACAAAGTAAAATTCAATAGAAATGACATCATTTTTGACCCCAATATTTTTCCTGTTGCCACAGGAATGGAAGAACATAATAATAATGCTTTAGATTTTTTTAAAGCAACTGGCTGGATTCGTAAAAATTTACCCGGAGCACATGTAAGTGGAGGTGTTTCGAATGTTTCTTTCTCTTTTCGTGGAAATGATAAAGTACGTGAAGCGATGCATTCAGCTTTCTTATACCATGCAATTAAAGAAGGGATGGATATGGGAATTGTGAATCCGACAATGTTGGAGGTTTATTCAGATATCGATAAAGAATTATTAGAATATGTAGAAGATGTTTTGTTGAATCGTAGAGAAGATGCGACTGAACGTTTATTAGAATATGCTGTAACTGTAAAAGGTGACGGTAAGAAAAAAGAGGTTGATTTAACTTGGAGAAATGTTTCAGTACAAGAACGTTTAGCACATGCTTTGGTAAAAGGGATTGTTGAATTTATCGATGAAGATACTGAAGAATGTAGAAAATTATATACTCGCCCAATTGAAGTGATTGAAGGACCTTTAATGGATGGAATGAATATCGTGGGAGATTTATTCGGTAGTGGAAAAATGTTCCTGCCGCAAGTTGTAAAATCAGCACGAGTAATGAAAAAAGCTGTTGCCTATTTATTACCATTTATTGAGGCTGAAAAAGATGGAGTTCAATCGTTCTCAGGAAAAGTATTGATGGCAACAGTAAAAGGAGATGTTCATGATATTGGAAAAAATATTGTGGGCGTTGTATTGGCTTGTAACAATTACGAAGTGATCGATATGGGGGTGATGGTCCCTGCTGAAAAAATTATTCAGAGAGCAATTGAAGAAAAAGTAGATGTTATCGGATTGAGTGGATTGATTACACCATCGTTAGACGAAATGGTAACGATGGCAAAAGAGATGGATCGTGCTAATTTATCAATTCCTTTAATGATTGGTGGTGCTACAACTTCTAAAGTTCATACAGCTGTAAAAATTGAACAAAGTTATACGAAAGGCCAGGCAGTTCATGTTTTAGATGCATCAAGAGCCGTAACAGTTGTTGAAAGTTTATTAGGACCTAAGAAAGATGTGTTTGTTTCAGATTTAAAAACTGAATACGCTCGTTTGCGAGATCATCATGCAAAAAGCAGAGCTGCAAAACAATTACTTTCATTAGCAGAAGCACGTAAAAATCACTTTAAAATTGATTGGAAGCAAGAAGATATTATAACACCAATTCAATTAGGCTCTAAAATATATACTCATTTTCCATTAGAAGAATTAGTGCCTTACATTGACTGGTCGCCTTTCTTTCAAACGTGGGAGTTACATGGTAGATATCCAAATATTTTAACAGATGAAGTTGTGGGTACTGAAGCAACAAAATTATTTGCCGATGCACAAAAAATGCTTCAAACGATGATTGCTGAAAAATGGGTATCAGCGAATGCAGTTGTAGGTGTTTTTCCAGCAAATTCAATTGGCGATGATATTGAAATTTATACCGATGAAACACGTTCTGAAGTTGCTTTAATTCAACATTCCTTACGCCAACAAACGAAAAAAGTTGAAGGCCAACCAAATATTGCATTAGCAGATTTTATTGCGCCAAAAGAATCTGGAATTAAAGATTATGTAGGAGCGTTTGTTGTTACAACAGGTACAGGATTAGATGAATATGTGGCACGTTTTGAAGCAGACCATGATGATTATAATTCGATTTTAGTGAAAGCATTAGCAGATCGATTAGCCGAGGCATTTGCAGAATGTATGCATGCGAAAGTAAGAAAAGAAATTTGGGGTTATTCAAAAGATGAAAACTTGTCGAATGATGATTTAATTCAAGAAAGTTATAGAGGTATTCGTCCAGCTCCAGGTTATCCTGCATGTCCAGACCATACGGAGAAAATTGGTTTGTTTGAATTATTAGATGCTACAGCGATTACAGGAGTTTCTTTGACAGATAGTTTAGCCATGTTACCAGCAAGCTCGGTAAGTGGATGGTATTTTGGTCATCCAGAAGCAAAATATTTTGGATTAGGAAAAATTACTGAAGAACAAGTAGAAGATATTGCCAATCGCAAGAAAATAGAAGGTCAACGGATGGAACGTTGGTTGTCTAGTGTGATGGTGTAAAATATAAAATAGTTTATTTCTTTTCTGTTAAAGTAAAAGAATTTGTTGACGTTGAAGAAGTTGTTGAAGACCCTGATGTTTCAGTGTATGTATCTGTCATTTCAATTTCCATTTTACCTTTTTTCAAAGATTTAACTGTAATAACACTTCCATAAGAATTAGCTTCAGTTGTCGTTGATGTTGCTGTTGAAGATGTGCTAAATGGTGTTGTTGACATTGCTGTAGTATATCTACCAGACGTATTTGCTGGAGTAGATGTACCAGGCTCAAAATATGTATATGTATGAGATTCATTATTTGTAGAACCTGTTGCTAACATTACAATCTGAGAATTTTTCTCAATTTCACCTGTTCCACCAGTAATTGTAAATGTACCATTTTCAGTATATGTTGATACTTTGACATCTTTTTTATCCATAGTTCCATCAGGAAAATATGAACCTTGTAAATAATATGGCACTTCATTAGAACTTGTTGAAGTTGTAACCGTTGTAAGAGTGTAAGTCCCCGCTTTTTTATCGAATTTAAAAGTTCTTGAATAATCTGAAATAGTTGTAGCACTTCCAGTTACAGTTGTTTTTTCTGTTTCTGTATAGGTTGATGAAGAGGTAGTTGTTATTCCATTGTTCGTGTATGAACTTGATGAAGTTCCAGAAGTCAATGTCCATTCCCCATCTAATTTTCTTTTAGTTACTGTTTTGTGGCAACTTGTTAAACCAACAACGCTCAATAATAGTATAGCGGTGATTTTGATGATACTTTTTTTCATAATAAATTGATTTAAATTTTGGCAAATATATATAATCTTTATGAAAAACAAAATAATTGAATAAATTGGAGTTAAAATTATTTTTGGAAGAGAACTTTTAGGATTCTAGGTAAAATAAACAAGATTATTGGTCATCCTGTACAACTAATTCTGTTAAACTCACATTCAAAGCTTTTGTAATAACCGCCAATTTAGAAATGCTCATTCCAACCTTTCCACTTTCAATCTTGTACATGTATTGACGATCACTCAAAATCATATTGGCTCACTGTGTTTGAGTTAATCCTTGCTTTACTCGTAATTCACAAATCCTACTTGCAACTTTATGTTGAACCTCTAATCCTATATTTTGAATTTCTTCTTTGCTCAATTCGACCATAGACAAAGGTCTTTTGTATAAGGAAAAATAATGTAACCTAATACTACTACACGTAATATTGTTTTACTACATTTGTTGTATCTGAATTAATTCAAAATCTAAACCAAAGTAGATTTCAAACAATGAATTTTCCAATAACTAAATTAAACCTCATGAATAAAATAAATCCCCCCACGTTTTGAGATTGATCCATTATCAAGGGGTTCAGATGGTATAAATGACAAACGGCAACCTATTTCTAAGTTGCCGTTGACTGTGCCGTATGGCTTCGTAGCGGGGGCCCGACTCGAACGGACGACCTTCGGGTTATGAGCCCGACGAGCTACCAACTGCTCCACCCCGCACTCTATTCATTCTAGGATGACCTCAAATGCGTTGCAAAGATATGTATTCTTTGTCGAATCTACAAATGTTTTTAAAAAAGAAACTTAAAATATTTTCTTATTTAATTGTAATTGTCAGATTGTACGTGCGTTATAAATAACCTTGCATCGTACAAAGATTATAATATAATCCCTTTTTGGCAATTAATTCTTCATGTGTTCCCGTTTCTTTGATTTCTCCTTTTGATAAAACTAGAATATTGTCTGCATTTCGAATAGTACTTAATCGATGTGCAATAACTAAAGACGTTCTATTTTTCATTAACTTTTCCAAAGCGTCTTGAACTAATTTTTCAGACTCAGTATCTAATGCCGAAGTAGCTTCGTCTAAAATCATAATCGATGGATTTTTTAAAACTGCGCGCGCGATGGACATTCGTTGTTTTTGTCCACCTGATAGTTTATTCCCTCGTTCTCCAATGTTCGTGTCGTAGCCACTTTCAAGATTCAGAATAAACTCATGTGCATTGGCAATTTTAGCCGCATTAACAATTTCTTCCTCTGAAGCATTTTCTGTACCAAAAGCAATATTATTTCGAACCGTATCGTTAAATAAAATTGATTCTTGCGAAACTATCCCGATATGATTCCTTAAATCAGTTACTGATGCTTCTTTAATATTCACAGAATCGTAAAAAATAGAACCTTCATTAACATCATAAAAACGAGGTAACAAATCCGATATTGTCGATTTACCACTTCCTGATTCACCAACCAAAGCAAATGATTTACCTTGTGGAATTGTAAAATTAATATCTTTCAAAACAAATTCATCTTTGTACCTAAAGGATACATTTTGAAACCGAATCGACTCCTTTAATTCCATTAATTGAATTGGGTTTTCTGCTTCATATATTTTTTCATCTGTATCAAAAATTGCCGTAATTCTATCCAATGAAACTTTTGCTTTATTGATATAACCTACAGAGTTTGCAACCCCTTGAATTGGACGTAAAAGTTGAGAAAACATCACAATAAAGGTAATAAATTCTGCTCCGCTTAAAGAGGCATTTTTTTCATCTGCCAAAATCATTGTTCCACCAAACCATACAATGCTAACCAAAACAAAGGCACCTAAAGTTTCATTCAAAGGAGATGACAATTCTTTTTTGCGAAACATCCGTGTCAATAGTTGTTGATGTCGTAAATTAATTTTATTAAAAGAACTTAAAACCTGTGGAATTGCATTGAAAGCTTTGATTATTCGTATCGCTCCTAATCCTTCCTCTAGCGCTGAATTTAATACACCCATTTGATGCTGACCTTGAACGGCCGTTCTTTTTAAACTTTTACCAATTCTTGAAATAACCAAAGCTGAAAGCGGTAATAAAATGAACGAAAACAAAGTCAATTGCGGACTTATATTCAACAAAAAAGCAATACTAATCACAATGGTAATTGGTTCTCTATAAACCAATTCCAGAACACTTACAACCGCCACTTCAATTTCCCCTACATCGCTATTCATTCGTGACATTAAATCACCTTTTCTTTCTTCAGAATAAAATGAAAGCGGTAAATTCAAAGATTTCTCAAACAATCTCGCTCGAATATCCCGTGTCACAGCCATTCTTAAAAACGATTGGCTCCAAATTACACCATAACGAAAAATGTTTTTGAATAAAAAAGCTATAAACACAGATACACAAACAAAATAAAGCGCCTTTTTAGGATCATTAGCAGCCATGCTCTCCATAAAATAATTGTAATACTTGGAAATATACCTAAAAAACCCAACAAATCCTCCCTGATAAATAGGTTCCGAAATTTCCTTTCCTACAGCAGACTTATCAATGAAAATTATTTTCAAAAATGGGATAAATAAAGCCAAAGAAATCAAATTGAATATGGCATAAAACAAATGGCAAACAATGATTAATAGTGAAGTCACCCTATAAGTAAACGCTAATCGATGTATTTCCAGTATTTCTTTCATAAGTACAAAGATAATTTTTGTTTTTGGATGACATAAAATTTTTAAATTTTGTTACCAATACACTCTTTTTTTGAATTTCCACCGACAATCCAAATTGTTGAAAACAGCAGGTAAAATTCATCTTTGTGGTAAAGTAAATACAATCCTTTTTATTTCTTGAAATACTTCAGTTGAATCAAGTTAAAATACTGTATATCAATATATATAAATCGAATTAAATTAACTCTTTAATTTACGTCTTCAACGTTAATAACTTTAAGATTTATTAACAATTATAAAAGCATCCCACTTTTTACCACTCATTAAAAAACAACATAAATCGTTGATATTATTGAAAAAAACTTCAACAAAATGAAACATTAAAAGTTATTAACCGTTATAATTTATTAACAATACACACTTTGGTGGTAAAAAGTGGTAGAAATCTACTAATTTTACCCATTATTAATGCTATGACAGGTTTAGTAGGAGAGTTTGAAGTAAAATTGGATGCCAAAGGGCGTTTCTTATTTCCTTCCGGTTTACGGAAGCAACTGTCTCCTGCTGCCCAAGAAAATTTCATGTTAAACAAAGGATTTGAAGAATGTTTAACACTGTATCCTATGAATGAATGGGAAAAAATCAGTGAAAAACTTTCTAAAATGAATTTGTTTAAACCAAAAAATAGAATGTTCTACCGTTTGTTTCATCAAGGAGCAAAACAAGTATCGTTAGATAATGTTGGTAGGGTTCACATTCCTGTAACTCACATGGAAAGAGTTGGTTTGGAAAAAGATGCAATGTTAATTGCATACAATGACCGCATCGAAATTTGGGATAAATCTAAATACTTCGAAATGATCGAAGGAAACATGGCAGATTTCGCTGATTTGGCGGATGAAGTAATGGGTGATTTAAATGACGACGAATAAAATAGAGTACCATGTACCGGTAATGTTGCAACAATGCCTGGAAGGATTAACCATTAATCCTGATGGGACTTATATTGATGTCACTTTTGGTGGAGGCGGGCATTCCCGAGAAATTTTTAAAAAATTATCTCCAAAAGGAAAACTAATTGCTTTTGACCAAGATCCAGATGCGAAAAAAAATGCTTGGGAAGCTGCTAATTTCCATTTTATTGCAGCAAACTTTTCTTTTATTTCAAATCATTTACGAATGATGGGTGTCAAAAAGGTGGATGGAATATTAGCTGATTTAGGTGTTTCTTCTCATCAATTTGACGATGGACAACGAGGGTTTTCAATTCGGACAAATGATCCTTTGGATATGCGCATGAACCAATCTGGTGAAGTATCTGCGAAAACAATCATTAACGAATATTCTGATTTCGAACTAATGAAAATTTTTCGCAATTACGGAGAAATTTCAAATGCAAAAAAAGTAGCTTATACCATTCTTTCTGCTAGAGAACGTAAACCTATTGAAACAACTGGTGAATTAATGGACGCTTTGATTTCTTGCGCTCCAAAATTTAAGGATCATAAATTTTTTGCTCAAATTTTTCAAGCCTTACGAATCGAAGTAAATCAAGAATTGGATGTTTTAGAAAGATTTCTAATCCAAACCGCAGATATCATTGCTCCTGGCGGAAAATTAGTAATCATGTCTTACCACTCTTTGGAAGATAGATTGGTGAAAAATTATATGAAACGTGGTTCTTTAGAAGGGGAAATAAAAAAAGATTTCTACGGAAACGTTTTAAAACCTTTTGACGAAGTTGTAAGACATCCAATCATTCCGGATGAAGAAGAAATTAATAAAAACTCTCGTGCACGCAGCGCGAAATTAAGAATTGCTGTTCGAAATGTCGGAGAATGAATACATATCTAAAGATGTTGTTGATGAACAACTGGCAGAAGAACTAAAGAAGAACAAAAAATCTTCTAAAAGTTCAAAATCTGTTCGTTCAAATGCATTTGTTCAAATTTTAAATGGAGAATTCTTAACGAAAGAATTTGTCTTAAATAATTTAAACTTCATCTTTTTTATCATTCTCCTATTACTTCTTTTAGTTGGAAAAGGATATTACGGTAAACAATTAGCAAAAGATGCTGATAATGCTCAAAAAGAATTGGATGAAATGTCTGCAAATTATGTAGAAGTAAAAGCAAAATTAGAAGAAGAAACAGGTCGATCAAAACTAAGAAAAAGATTAGAATACAGAGGACTACATGAAACTGTCAATCCCACAAAAGTGATTCGGATTCGGAAAGAAGATTAAGTTTTAGATGCTTGATACTTGATGTTAGATATTAGACTTTAGATATTAGATATCAGATATTAGATATTAGATATTAGATAAATGGAAAAGGAAAAAAAGAGCATATTTTGGAGAGCATACCTGATTTACTTCGGGTTTGTTGCTATTATGCTTGTCGTACTTTTCAAAACATTTTCTATTCAAATGGAAGGACGTACAAATATGCTTTCTAATTCTGAAGAAAAACTACCGACACGAATCATTAAACGCATTCCTAGAAGAGGTGAAATTTTAGATGCCCATTTCACCCCATTAGTAACTTCTGTTTCTTTTTACAATATTCATCTTGATCCAACAGTTTGCGAAGAAAAATTATTTACAGATTCTATAACGGATTTATCAAGAGGATTATCACGAATTTATCCCTCAATGTCAACCCATGAATGGGAAGTACATATTCGCAGAGGAAGAGAACGCGGAAATCGTTATTTGTTAATCAGCAGTAAAGCAACTAGTGAAGAAAGACGTCAATTAAAAGCACTTCCTATTTTCAATAAAGGACGAATGGGCGGCGGATTAATTGATACAGATGAAACAAGCATTCGAAAACGTCCACACAACGAATTATTGAAACGTACATTAGGTTATTTCAAACCTGCAGAAGGAAATTCGCCAGAATTACGAGTTGGAATTGAAGGAGCTTATAATGCTTATTTAGCAGGTGAAGAAGGCGAAGAAATTGAACAAAAAATTTCAACAGGTTGGAAAAAAACAGGTCGCATTGTAAAAGAAGCCGTTGAAGGTGCTGATGTTATCACTTCAATCGACAAAGAAATACAAGAAGTTGCACATTCTGAATTATACCAACAATTAAAAGCTCACAACGCTAAAAGTGGTTGTGCAATTGTAATGGATGTTAAAACAGGATTTGTAAAAGCTATTGTAAATCTTTCTCAAGCAAATGATGGTGAATTTTATGAATTATACAATCATGCAATTGGAACAAAAGAAGTTCCTGGTTCGACATTTAAACTGGCTTCTTTAATGGCCGCATTAGAAGAAGATAAAATATCAATTGACGATACTGTTACAGCAGCTTCTCGATATAACTATTTAGGAAAAACAATTACAGAGGCACATGGAAATAATTACGGACGAATTTCAATCAAAAGAGCTTTTGAATTATCCTCAAACGTTATTTCCAAAGTCATTTACAAAGCTTTTAAGGATGAACCTCAAACCTTTGTTGATAAATTAAAATCATTTGGATTAGGACAGCCTTTAGGAATTGAACTAGAAGGAGAAGCTGATCCTACATTGTATCAACCTGGTTCAAGAAATTGGTGGAGAGGCTCTTTAGCTTGGATGGCGGTTGGGTATGAAGTTCAACAAACACCTTTACAAACTTTAGCTTTTTACAACGCTGTAGCAAACAACGGAAGATTTCTTCGTCCTCAATTTGTAAAAGAAATTAGACGAGGTTCTGAAATTGTAAAAGAATTTCAACCCTATACTTTAAAATCTCAAATCTGTTCAAAAAGCACACTTAAAACTTTAAAAGAATGCTTAGAAGGCGTAATGAAAGAAGGTACTGGTAAAAGATTGACTTCCTCATTTTTTAAAATAGCAGGTAAAACAGGAACAGCGGAAATTCAAAATGACGATATGCGTTACGGTGCAAAAGGCGAAAAACGTTATCTAGCATCTTTTGTGGGTTATTTTCCAGTAAGCAAACCAATTTATTCATGCATTGTTTCAATAACTGCATCTGGTGAAAACATTTACGGAGCTACCGTTTCAGGAACTGTATTTTCTGCAATAGCAAATAAAGTTTACGCTACAAGCTTGAAATATCATCACGCAATCAATGAAGCGAAGAAAAAAATTTATGAAACTCCTATTTCAAAAGATGGGAACAGACACGACTTAGTCAATGTCATGAAACGCTTAAAAATTCCTTTCAAAAGTTCAAGCGAAGGAGAATGGATCAATACATATTCAGATGGTAAAGTAATTGAAATTAAAAAACGAAACATCGCTAAAGGTGTCGTTCCAAATGTTATTGGGCTCAGTGCTAAAGATGCCGTTTACCTCATCGAAAATATTGGAATGTATGTTTCAATTAAAGGATTTGGAACAGTTATCAAACAATCATCTCCAGCAGGAACTCCTTCATTCCATGGTGGATTAATCGAATTAACATTAGAATAATGAAGAATTTAAAAGACATATTAAAAGGGATAACATTGGCTTCTGTAAAAGGCACTACAGACCTCCATGTTGAAACGCTTGTTTTTGATTCTCGTAACGCATCAAATAATACTGTATTTTTTGCAATCAAAGGAGCAACAGTTGACGGACACGATTACATCCCTTCAGTTATTGAAAAAGGTTGTCAAATTATTGTTACTGAAAAAGAAATTGAAGTTCCTGAAAACATCACTTTAATCGTTACAGACAACTCGTCAAAAGCATTGGCAATAATGGCGACTAATTTTAATGAAAATCCATCCTCCAAACTAAAATTAATTGGTATTACAGGTACAAACGGAAAAACAACAACAACGACATTATTATTCAATTTATTTACAAAATTAGGTTATAAATGCGGTTTGCTTTCTACTGTTGTTAACAAAATTGGAGCAACAGATATTCCTGCAACACATACAACACCAAATCCAGTAGCATTGAATGTCTTACTACACCAAATGGTTGAAGAAGGTTGTACACATTGCTTCATGGAAGTAAGTTCACATGCTATTCATCAGCATAGAATTACTGGATTACATTTCGAAGGGGGTGTTTTTACAAACATTACGCATGATCATTTAGATTACCATAAAACATTTCAGGAATATATTAAAGTAAAGAAATCATTCTTTGATAATCTTTCAGAAACATCATTTGCATTAGTCAATGTGGACGATAAAAATGGTAGCGTTATGCTACAAAACACAAAAGCTAAAAAATACACATTCGCTTTAAAATCACCCGCAGACTTCAAAGTCAAAGTCATGGAAAACCAATTTTCTGGTTTGGTTTTAAATTTATGCGGAACTGAAGTTTGGTCAAGATTAATCGGCGATTTCAATGCTTATAATTTAGTAACTGTTTATGCTGTTGCAGAATTGTTAGGAGAAGATAAAATGGAAATTCTTACACTATTGAGCAATTTAGAATCCGTCGAAGGCAGATTTCAATATATCACTAGCGAAAAAGGAATTACAGCAATTGTAGATTATGCCCATACACCAGACGCTTTGGAAAATGTTCTGAAAACTATTGAAAATATTCGAACAAAGAATGAAACTGTTTATACCGTTGTTGGATGTGGTGGTGATAGAGATAAAGCAAAAAGACCTAAAATGGCAGCAATTGCTTGTGAAATGAGCGATAAAGTTATCATTACTTCAGACAATCCTCGTTCTGAAGATCCAAAAGTCATTATCGAAGAAATGATGGAAGGAGTTGAAGGACTTTACTATAAAAAAACATTGTCTATTGAAGACCGAGAACAAGCTATAAAAACAGCCGTTTCAATGGCAGAAAAAGGTGATATCATTTTGATTGCAGGAAAAGGTCATGAAAAATATCAAGAAATCAAAGGTGTAAAACTCCATTTTGACGATATGGAAACAGTAAATAATCTCTTTAAAAAGTTAGAAAAATAATGTTATACTATTTATTTAAATATCTTGACACAATGAACTTTCCAGGCGCTGGATTGTTTCATTATATTTCATTTAGAGCTGGAATGGCGCTAATCACATCTTTAGTTGTTTCAATAATTTTCGGTAAACGAATTATCAATGCTTTGCGAAGACAACAAATAGGAGAAACCGTACGTGATTTAGGATTAGCTGGACAAATCGAAAAACAAGGAACACCAACTATGGGTGGATTAATTATCCTAAGTGCTATTTTAATCCCCACTTTACTTTTTGCTAAATTGGATAATGTTTACGTAATCACAATGATTATATCGACAATTTGGTTAGGATTAATCGGATTCTTAGATGATTACATTAAAGTCTTCAAAAAAAATAAAGAAGGATTAAAAGGGAAATTTAAAGTTATCGGGCAAATTGGAGTTGGGATTATCGTAGGCTCAATTTTATATTTCAGTAAAGATGTGCAAGTACATAAAAGAGTTCCTCAATCGTATGTCTTATCGCCAGATGAACAATTGGTAACTCATGAACATTCTGACATCGATAAAGATGATAATTCCAAATGGATTAAAACAGATGACATGACAACAACAATTCCATTTGTAAAAGGAAACGAATTTAATTACAATTGGATCATTGGTGATAATCATAAATCTTGGGGTTGGTTACTCTTTATTCCGGTCGTAATTTTCATTGTCATCGCCGTATCAAACGGAGCAAATATGACGGATGGCTTAGATGGTTTAGCAACTGGAACATCAGCAATAGTCGGTATTGCGCTGGCTGTCCTAGCTTATGTCAGTTCAAACGTTCATTTTGCCGATTACTTAAATGTGATGTACATCCCATTGGCAGAAGAAATGGTCATATTTATAGCCGCTTTTGTTGGAGCATGCATTGGATTTTTATGGTATAACTCCTACCCTGCTCAAGTATTCATGGGTGATACTGGAAGTTTGGCTTTAGGAGGAATAATCGCTGTATTTGCTATCTCTATTCGAAAAGAATTATTAATCCCTGTTTTATGTGGTGTTTTCTTAATTGAAAATTTATCGGTAATTCTTCAAGTTGGATATTTCAAATTAACCAAAAAAAGGTTTGGTGAAGGAAGAAGAATTTTCTTAATGGCACCATTGCATCATCATTACCAAAAAAAAGGAATTCATGAAGCAAAAATAGTTTCACGCTTCTGGATTGTTGCAGTGCTTTTAGCAGTAATGACAATCGTAACATTGAAATTAAGATAAAATAAATAACAAATACAATTAAAACTATAAATGAAAACAAACCAAAAAATATCAATTCTTGGCGCTGGCGAAAGCGGTGTTGGTGCTGCTATTCTTGCAAAAAAACAAGGTTGGGATGTTTTTGTTTCAGATTTTGGTTCAATCAAAGAAGAATTTAAAAACGAATTATCTGAAAATGGTTTTAATTGGGAAGAAGGCCAACACTCTGAAGAAATTATTTTAAACTCAGATTTAGTAATAAAATCACCGGGTATTCCTGATAAAGCGCCAATTATTAAAAAGCTGAAAGAAAAAGGTATCAAAATTATTTCAGAAATAGAATTTGGAGGATATTATACAAACGCTAAAACAATCTGTATCACAGGAAGTAATGGGAAGACAACAACAACCATGTTAACTTACCACATCTTAAAAAAAGCAGGTTTGAATGTTGGTTTAGCAGGAAACGTTGGAAAAAGTTATGCTAAACAAATTGCAAATGATGCTTTCGATATTTATGTCTTGGAATTAAGTTCTTTTCAATTGGATGATATGTTTGAATTCAAAGCAGACATCGCTATTTTATTAAACATTACTCCAGATCATTTGGATCGCTACAATTACGAAATGCAAAATTATGTTGATTCAAAATTTAGAATTATTCAAAATCAAACAAACTCAGAATGGTTCATATACAATTACGATGATTCCATAATACAAGCAGAGATTTCAAAAAGAGAAATCAAAGCAAAACAAGCTCCATTTTCAATGAACAAACAACTTGAAATTGGCGGATATGCAACACAAGAACAAATAACAATAAACACAAACAACAAACAATTTATTATGTCAATTCACGAATTAGCTTTAAAAGGCAAACACAATGCCCAAAATTCATTGGCTTCAGGAATCGCTGCAAAAATTCTTGAAATTAGAAATGAATCCGTACGAGAAAGTCTAACTGACTTCGTAAATGTGGAACACCGTTTAGAATTTGTTGCTAAAGTTCATGGCATCGAATTTATCAATGATTCCAAAGCAACAAACATTAATTCAACATGGTTTGCATTGGAAAGCATGGATAAACCTACTGTTTGGATTGTTGGAGGAGTAGATAAAGGAAACGATTACAATGAATTAATGGCTTTAGCAAAAGAAAAAGTAAAAGCAATCATTTGCCTTGGAGTAGATAACAGTAAAATAATTGAAGCTTTTTCAGGAACAATTGATACAATCGTTGAAGCAAAATCTGCCATGGAAGCAGTTGCTTACGGATACCGTTTGGCCAAAAAAGATGAAACCGTTTTACTTTCTCCTGCCTGTGCAAGTTTCGATTTATTCGAAAATTATGAAGAAAGAGGAAATATGTTTAAAGCAGCTGTTCGTAGTTTATAAACCTATTCACGATGGAAAATAACACGACTATTCACACGAAAGAAAAACAATTACTTGAAGCTAGAAGAGAAGGTTTAAAAAATGCAGAAAATACTTCAATCCGCCCACATGGAAAATTATGGGACATGGATGTTTTCTCATGGTACAAACCAAACATTCAAGTATTGACAAACACAATTCATGCTTTTCCATATCCTGTAATTTGGGTTGGAAATTCAGCTGATATTCTAAATGCAATAAATGAAGATGAAACGATTGCGACACAATTACATGCTGTAATGGCCATCGATAACTCCAAATTAGCGTTGGATTTGATTGACAAAAAAGAAATTCCAAATGTTGCAGGCACGAATGAAGTTGAACATACACTTGCGCTTGTAAAAGCAACAAAACATAAAAACACAATTTTATTATTTTCAGCTTCAGATGAAAATTGGGAAAATGACAAAAAAGAATTTGATGAATTTATAGCACTACATCAGAATTAATAAGTGAAAGAATATTTAAAATATTTAAAAGGAGATCGTGTAATTTGGATAATTACGCTCATAATGCTTGCTTTTTCTTTAGTAAGTGTCTATAGCTTTGTCCCAATATTGGTGAAAATTGAAGGAGGAACTCCAATCAAATATTTGTTTAAACACTTTACTTATGTTATCATTGCTTTTATTGCAATGTATTGGATTCATAAAAAAGATTCTAAATACATTTCCCAATTATCCAAATTTGGTTTTTACCTCGGAGTTGGATTATTAATATTTACCTTCTTTTTTGGCTCTACCGTGAATGGTGCTGGAAGATGGATTCGAATACCCTTCGTAAGTTTAACTTTTCAATCTTCGGATTTTGCTAAACTTGCTTTAATCATATACGTCTCACGCTTAATGGTTAAGAAAAAAGATAAAATGAACAGTTGGAAAGAAGGTTTTTGGCCGTTAATGCTTCCTATTTTTGTTATTTGTGGATTGATTGTCAAGGATAATTTCTCGACCGCAGCCATCTTATTTTTCATCTGTTTATTGTTACTTTTTGTTGGGAAAATTCCTTTCGGAAAAATTGCCTTAGTTGTAGGAGGTGGAATTGTTTGCCTCGGAATCGTAATCGCTATTCATAAAGCTGTTCCTGCATTGCACTTACTACCACGTTATGAAACTTGGGAAAATCGAATCACGAATAGTTTTGATGAATCTGGAGAAAATGTCATTGCGAATGCACAAGCTTTAAATGCACAACTGGCTATATTTAGCGGTGGAATTAGAGGTCAAGGAGTAGGTGATGGAAAATTAAAAGAATACCTACCTGAAGCTTATGCCGATTTTTATTATTCGAGTTTTGTTGAAGAATTTGGTTCTATCTCAGCAGTAATATTACTTCTAATGTACCTAATTCTATTATATAGAATCATGAAAATAGGTTTAAATTCTCAAAATCTATTTGAAACCTATACTTGCATTGGAATTGGGATATTGCTATTAATGCAAGCAAGTGTAAATATGTTAGTTTGTACAGGTGTTTTTCCTGTTACGGGTCAAAACATGCCTTTATTGGCAATGGGTGGATCAGCATTAATTATGACTTGTGTTGCTTTAGGAATTGTGCAAAGCATCGCTAATAAACAAACAAAATCAGAAGATAAAGAAAAAAGAGATAAAAATTCAAATGCATTTATTCAAAAATGAACTTAAATAGAGTTGTAATATCAGGTGGTGGAACTGGGGGACATATTTTCCCCGCGATAGCAATTGCCGATGAAATTAAAAGAAGAAATCCCGATACTGAAATTCTTTTTGTTGGTGCGAATGGAAAAATGGAAATGGAAAAAGTTCCTGCAGCTGGATATAAGATTGTAGGTTTAAATATTGTTGGATTCCAACGTAAATTGACTTTAAAAAATTTTTTATTGCCATTTAAAATCATTGCTAGTTTGCTAAATGCTAGAAAAATTTTAAAAGAGTTTAAACCACAAGTTGTTATTGGTGTTGGTGGTTTTGCTTCTGGTCCTACGCTTCAAGCGGCTACTTACTTAAATATTCCTACTTTGGTTCAAGAGCAAAATTCTTTTCCTGGGAAAACAAATAAAATTCTTTCTAAAAAAGTAACGAGGATTTGTACAGCTTATGAAGGATTGGATAAATTCTTTCCAGCTAGCAAAATTGTTGAAACAGGAAATCCAGTTCGCTCAGAAATGGTACAAATCGAAGGAAAACGTCAAGAAGCCTTGGAGTTTTATGGATTTGATTCGACAAAACAAACGATTTTGATTATTGGAGGAAGTTTAGGAGCAAGAACATTGAATGAAAGCGTACTACCGTTTATAAAAGAATTACAAGAAAAACAGATTCAAGTGCTTTGGCAATGTGGTTCTTATTATTACGACACATTAAAAACTCAGATTGATCAAATAGAAATGACAGGAATTAATATGGTTAAATTTATTAACCGTATGGATTTAGCGTATGCAATGGCTGATGTTGTTATTTCCAGAGCAGGGGCTATTTCTGTTTCGGAATTGTGTTTAATTCAAAAACCAACCGTTTTAGTTCCTTCTCCTAACGTTGCTGAAGATCATCAAACGAAAAATGCAATGGCGTTAGTGAATAAAAATGCAGCCATTTTGGTGAAAGATGTTGAAGCAGTAAAAGATTTGATTCCTGCCGCAATTAGTTTAACAATAAATAAAGAAAGAAGTGCTGCATTAGTTAAAGCTATAAGTAAACTAGGGAAACCAAATGCAACTGTTTCGATTGTAGATGAGATTGAAAAGATAGTAAAGTAAATAATTTTGAATTTTAAATTTTGAATGTATTACTTCGAAATCCAAAATCCAAAATCCAAAATTTAAAAAGATGGATTTAAAAAACATACAACTTTCAACATATAATAAAGCTTACTTTGTGGGAGCTGGTGGGATTGGTATGTCTGCTTTAGCACGCTATTTTAAATCACTAGGCTGGAAAGTTGGAGGTTATGATAAAACAGCAACACCATTAACAGAAAGTTTAATTGCAGAAGGAATTGATATTCATTTTGAAGATTTAGGTTCTGAAATCCCAACTGAATTCAAAGAAAAAGAGACAACGTTGGTTATCTTTACACCAGCTATTCCCAAAAATAATGGTGAATTAAATTACTTTATGAATACTGGCTTTCATTTGTTTAAACGTTCACAAATTCTTGGAATAATTACCGCAAATTCTTTAGGACTTGGGGTAGCTGGAACACATGGAAAAACAACAACCAGCACTTTATTAGCACATATATTAAATGAATCACATTTAAAATGCAATGCTTTTTTAGGTGGAATATCAAGTAATTTCAATTCAAATTTAGTTACTTCAAAAGATGCTCAATACACCGTCGTTGAAGCAGATGAATTTGACCGTTCGTTTTTACAATTATCCCCTTTTGCATCAATTATCACTTCAACAGATGCTGATCATTTAGACATTTATGGAGATGCATCCATTTTCTTACAAGGATTTCAAGATTATGCCAATTTGATTCATAAAGAAGGCTTTTTAATTTTAAAAAAAGGACTAAAATTAAGCTCCAAAGCACCTATATACACGTACGGAGTGAATGCAAAAGACGCTAATTTTACAGCAACAAACTTGCGATTTGAAGAAAATAAATTTTTATTTGACATTGCATTTCCAAAAGGAGAATGGAAAAATATTGAATTTGGTTTACCTGGAATTCACAATACTGAAAATGCTTTGGCATGTATTGCGTTACTTCAACAAATTGGCTTGGATGAAAATGAAATTCGCTTAGGGTTAAAAACATTTAAAGGTGTAAAACGACGATTTGAATACCAAATTAAATCCAAAAAATTAGTGTATATTGACGATTATGCACATCATCCAACAGAAATTCAAGCATTGATTTCGTCCGTCCGTTTATTATATCCAAATAAAAAAATAACAGGAATATTTCAACCACATTTATTTTCAAGAACGCGTGATTTTTTTGATGATTTTGCAAACGAATTAAGTCAATTAGACGAAATCATATTATTACCGATATATCCAGCAAGAGAAGAACCGATTGAAGGAGTGGATAGCGCTGTTTTATTAGCCAAAATCAACAATACACAGAAGCATTTGATGCAACCTTTAGAAGCAATAGAATTTTTAAAAAACACACAAGAAGGAGTCATATTAACAATTGGCGCTGGAGATATAGATAGAATAGTTGAAAAATTAAAAACGGTATTAAACGATTCAATAAAAAAATGAAAAATTGGATTAAAATAGCATTGTGGTCAACGTTTGGATTGACTGTAATTTTGCTTTTGAGCATGGTTCGAAGTGCGCAAGATGAATTTGCTATTGAAAAACCCGAAATTATAATACACATCAATGGAGAAAATGCTTTTTTAACCAAAGATGAATTATTTGACCGTTTAAAACGAAAAGGATTATTTTACCTTGGACAAAATAAAAAAAATTTAAAAGTTCATGCAATTGAAACATATTTGCGTTCGATGACAGAAGTGAAAGATGCAAAAGTTTTTACGAAAATTGGAGGTGGTTGGACTGTAGAAGTAGAGATTCGAAAACCGATTGCACGAATTTTTAACAAATATGGAGAAACTTTTTACCTCGACGACTT
Organism: Flavobacteriia bacterium; assembly: GCA_016178305.1. Lineage (GTDB taxonomy): Bacteria > Bacteroidota > Bacteroidia > Flavobacteriales_D > Crocinitomicaceae > CAIUKX01. The sequence goes on from JACOTM010000020.1 coordinate 40,730, forward strand.
GGGTTTTACCATGGCACCATCAACCATTCACACAGCTCGTGTTGTGGTAGTTACAGGAAATATTCCAGACAAAATTACGTCCCCATCTGTTGAAAAAATAATTAACAATCCATCATGGAAAAGTATTCGAAAAATTGATGATGTGTATCGAATTTCGAGTTATGTTTGTAACGATCCATTGCTCCAATCTTTGGTCGGACAAATTCACTTGAAAATAAATGGTGATTTTGTTTTAATTCCTCAGGTTGGTGGGCAAGAAATTATTTTTGGAACAGCGTTTTCTGACGAAGAAGTTCGAGAGAAATTCCGCAAGTTAAAAATATTTTATATGGAAGCTATTCCTTACGAGGGGTGGAATAAGTATGAAGAGATCAGTTTGAAGTACGATAAACAAATTGTTTGCAAGAAAAAAAGTTAATATGTCAAAAGTAATAGTTGGATTAGATATTGGTACTACAAAAATTGCTTGCTTTGTTGGTTGTAAAAACGAACATGGTAAGATTGAAATATTATCAATGGGTACGAGTGAGTCTTTAGGAGTTACTCGTGGAGTTGTATCTAATATTGAAAAAACAGTACAATCAATTCAATTAGCGGTTAAAGAAGCGCAACAAAGAGTTGAAGGAGAATTAGTAATCCGTGTTGTAAATGTTGGTATTGCTGGTCAGCACATTAAGAGCTTGCAACACAGAGGAATTCATACTAGAAACAATGCAAGTACTGAGATTTCTCAAAAAGACATCGATGCCTTGATAGAGGACATGCACAAATTGGTCATGTTACCGGGAGAACAAATCATTACCGTTTTGCCTCAAGAATACATTGTAGATAATGAGCAAGGGATTAAAGATCCAATTGGTATGATGGGAGTTCGTTTAGAAGCGAATTTTCATATTATTATCGGAAACGTTGGTGCTTCAATGAATATCAATAAATGTGTTCACAAAGCAGGATTAGAAGTAAAAGATATTATTTTAGAGCCTATCGCATCAGCTGATGCCGTTTTATCAGATGAAGAAAAAGAAGCTGGTATTGTATTAGTAGATATCGGTGGTGGTACAACAGATGTTGCGATTTTTCATGAAGGGATTATTCGTCATACAGCTGTTATTCCTTTTGGAGGAAACATCATAACAGAAGATATTAAAGAAGGTTGTACGATTATGAAACGTCAAGCTGAATTATTGAAAGTAAAATTCGGTTCAGCATTGGCAAGTGAAAGTCAAGAAAATGAAATTGTTTGTATTCCTGGATTGAGAGGAAGCCTATGTATTCAACAGGTATTGGATTAGTATTAAAAGGCTTCGAATCAGTAAACTCAAATATGGTTCCAGAGGTTGCAAGTACTGGAAAAGTAAGAACAACAGAAACACCAAAAAGAGGTGGTTTTTTTGAAAAAATTGTAAACACAGGAAAAAACTGGTTTGCAGAAGAAGATTAATAAAAAGAATAACTAACAACAAAAGAATAAACACTATGGAATTCGATTTACCAAAAGATACATCTTCAATTATTAAAGTAATTGGTGTTGGAGGAGGAGGAAGCAATGCCGTTAATCACATGTATAACCAAGGTATTGTTGGAGTTGATTTTATTGTATGTAATACAGATAGACAGGCATTGGATATTTCTCCAGTTCCATTAAAAATTCAATTAGGTGCTTCTTTAACGGAAGGACGTGGTGCAGGAGCAATTCCAGAAATTGGAAAAAATTCTGCTATTGAGAATATAGATGAAATTAAAGCGTTCTTAAACAAGAATACAAAAATGGTTTTTGTTACTGCTGGTATGGGTGGTGGAACTGGTACAGGTGCTGCTCCAGTTATCGCACAAGTAGCAAAAGAAATGGGAATATTGACAGTTGGTATCGTAACAGTACCATTTGGTTTTGAAGGGCGTAAAAGACGTCAACAAGCAGAAGATGGTTTAGATGAAATGCGTAGAAATGTTGATACTTTATTGGTAATCAACAATGAACGTTTACGTGAAATTAGCGGAAACTTAACAATTGGAAATGCTTTCATGCAAGCAGATGATGTATTAACAATGGCAGCTAAAGGTATTGCTGAAGTTATTTCAGTTACGGGTGCGATCAATGTGGATTTCAATGATGTGAACACAGTGATGAAAGACAGCGGTGTTGCAATTATGGGAAGTGCAATGGCTGATGGTAACGATAGATCAACTAAAGCTGTTCAACAAGCATTGTCTTCTCCATTGTTAAATGATAACGACATCAGCGGTGCAAAATATGTATTGTTAAACATTACTTATGGAGCCAAAGAAGTATTAATGGATGAAATTACTGAAATCACTGATTTTATTCAAGATCAAGCTGGTTCTACAGCAGATGTTATTTGGGGACATGGATATGATGAAACATTAGGTGATAAAATTTGTGTTACTATCATTGCAACTGGATTTAATTCATCTCCAATTACGGGTTTTGAAAAAGCTCCAGAAAAAACAGTAAGACCATTGGAAGAGGAGCCTAAAAAAGAAATTACTGCACCGTTGGAATCTCCAACACATATTAATACATTTATTCCAAAAACTGTTTCTGAAACAATTAATGAAGAACCATTTTTGAAACCTGAGGTTGTTATCAATGAAACTCCTACATTTGTTCCTGAAAATAGAGTTGAATTAACAGAAGAAGTAATTCCTCACACACCGATAGAAGCAATCGTTGGTGAAACTATTTCAGAACCTTTCATAAAAAATGAAGAAGTTAAAGTTGAAACACCAAATTTATTTGAATGGGGTGTAGAAACAACTGCAACGGTTACTCCAACATATACACCTGAACCAGTTCAAGAGCCAGCTAAAGAGGAAGTAAAAAAATTCCAATTAGAGGATGAATTAGAACAAAAAGCAAATTTAGATAATTACACTGCTCGCCCAGTATTGTCTCAAGAAGAGCAACAAAGAAGAGCACAAGAACGTTTGCAAAGAATTCAAGAATATACTGCAAAATTAAAAAGAGCAGATGGAATTAATGAATTTGAAAATGAACCAGCTTATGTTCGCCGCAACATTCAATTAGATAATTCAAAACACAGCGAAACGGAAAGAGTTAGCCGCTTTGGAATATCTGATTCTGACAATGGTACAACATTAAGAAGCAACAATTCATTTTTACACGATAACGTAGATTAATAATAAAGATTTTAGAGAATAGAAGCTAGATATTAGAAATTGACTAGTCTAGCTTCTAAAGTCTATAGTCTAATTTCTAAAAGAAATGAGTTTTACAGAAAAAATAAATGCAGATATTAAAACTGCTATGCTTACGAAAGATAAAGATCGTTTAGCAGCATTGAGAGATATCAAATCAAAATTACTTTTAGAAGCGACTTCAGGTTCTGGAGAAGTAACAGAAGAAGCAGCGATGAAAATTGTAATGAAGTTGCACAAACAAAGAATGGAAACATATACTTTGTATGTACAACAAAACAGAGAAGATTTAGCTGCGGATGAATTATTTCAAGCAAAAGTTATTGAAGAATATATGCCTAAAATGATGAACGAAGATGAAATTAAGGCAGAAGTTCTTGCCGCTATTACATCAACAGGTGCATCTAGCCCACAAGACATGGGTAAAGTTATGGGGATATTAACTGGAAAATTAGCTGGAAAGGCTGATGGTAAAATAATTTCAACATTCGTAAAAGAGGCATTATCAAAATAAATGCTTAGTTAATAAAAAAGACAAGAGGAGATGTATGTTTCCTCTTTTTTTTTGGCTGTAATTTATAAACATTCTAATCTTTATTAGTTCTTCCGAATATATTTTTTTAGTTCGAATATTTTTTTTACATTAATAAAAAATAACGACTATGGCTAAGAAACAAAAAATATTTGTGTTAGATACTTCCGTTTTATTACATGACCATCTAGCCATCGAAAATTTCGGTACTGATAACGTTTCAATTCCAATTACGGTTCTAGAAGAACTTGATAAATTTAAAGTTGGAAATGACTCAAAAAATTTCTCGGCAAGGGAAGTCATTCGTTTTATCGATAAATTATCTGGAAATGGTGGTTTGCAAGAATGGATATCATTAGGAAAAGGACAAGGAAAATTCAAAATTGTTCTCGAATCAAATCCAAAAGAAGTCAATGCTGAATATGTCTATTCTGTTGGAAAAAATGACCATAAGATCATAAATGCAGCGTTATATTTAAAAGAAACCGAACCAAATTATGAAGTTCTTTTAATTACGAAAGATATCAATATGCGTATCAAAGCAAAAGCTTTGGGGGTTAATGCACAAGATTACGAAACAGGAAAAGTTACGTTAACAGAAATTGACAAATCTGGTGCCTACACTATTGATAATGTAGATTCTGAAGTTATTCGCCATGTTTTCACTAAAGGTGCAGTTGCAGAAAATGGAATATTAGGAGATAAAAAAATACCAAATGGTTACTATATCTTAAAAAATGGTAAAACATCTTCCTTAGTTGTCTATAATTCAAAAACAGATCAAATTGAACGAATAGAGAAAGAATTTGTTTATGGAATTAAACCTAAAAATGCTGAACAAGCTTTTGCTTTAAACGCATTGTTAAACGATGATATAAAGCTTGTAGCAGTTCAAGGTGTTGCAGGCACAGGTAAAACACTGATTGCCTTGGCTTCTGCCTTAGAACAAGCGAAAAGTTACCAGCAAATAATACTTGCTCGTCCTATTATTCCATTGTCAAATAGAGATATTGGTTTTTTACCAGGCGATGCAAATGATAAAATAAGCCCTTACATGGAACCATTATGGGATAATTTAAAATTCATTAAATCCCAATTTGGTGAAAATGAAAAAAAGCATAAAGCGATCCTTGAAATGGAGCAATCCGGTAAGATTATCATTACACCTTTAGCTTTTATTCGTGGAAGAAGTTTTTCAAATATTTTGTTCATTATTGATGAGGCACAAAATTTAACACCACATGAAGTTAAAACAATTATTACGAGAGCTGGTGAGAATACAAAAATCATTTTCACAGGAGATGTCCATCAAATTGACACCCCTTATTTAGATGAAAACTCAAATGGCTTGGCATATTTGATAGACCGATTAAAAGGACGTGATCTCTTTGCACATGTTAAATTAGAGAAAGGAGAGCGTTCCGACTTAGCAAATTTAGCGAACGACTTATTGTAACAAAAAATCAGAAAATTAATCTACGAGGCTATCCCCAAAGGTAGCCTTGTTTTTTATTGGATAAATCCCATATCCAAACGCCGCATTATTTAAATCTCCCTATCCATTAAATACGCAGCTAATTCAAACAAAGGTTTTTTCTTGTCAGTTGAAATATTGATTTTATGTAATGCTTCTTTTGCTATGGAATAATGAATCTGCATAATTTCTTTGCATTTTTCTTTTATTCCCATTCCATCAAATAAATGTCGAACAGCAATAACTTTAAATTCCAAATCTTTCTCTTCCAAAAGTATTGTCAATTCCTCTTTTTGAAAATCACTTGCAATCTCAAATGCCTTCAAGAACAACAATGTTTTTTTATTGCTAATCACATCTCCCCCTACTTGTTTGCCAAATTTTTCTGGATCAGCATATAAGTCTAAAATATCATCTTGAATTTGAAAAGCTATACCTATGTGTTGTCCAAATTCATATATTAATTCCTTATTTTCTAAAGATGTTTCAGCAACTATTGCCCCCATCTCTAACGCACAACCTAATAAAACAGAAGTTTTAAGTCGAATCATTTCAATATATTCAGCAATTGTAACATCATTTCGAGATTCAAAATCCATATCCATTTGTTGCCCTTCACAAACTTCAACCGCAGTTTTATTAAACACAGTCAACAACTCTGCTACAATACTTGAATTTTGTTTTGCTAATTCTTGATATGCTTTAACTAAAAGTACATCTCCTGATAAAATTGCAATATTTTGATTCCATTTAGAATGTACCGTATCTTTTCCTCTTCGAATAGGCGCTTCATCCATGATGTCATCATGAATTAAAGAAAAATTATGAAACAATTCAATAGCCAAGGCAGACGGTAAAGCATTCTTACAATCAATATTAAATGCATCTGCGCTCATCAATGTTAACATTGGACGCATCCTCTTCCCTCCTAAATCTAAAAAATAGCGTAACGGATCGTATAAATTGGATGGTTTCGCAGGGAATGTTAAATCTCCTAACCCTTTTTCAATAATCTGAGAAAAATAGTGAATTGATTGCATTAATCTTTGACTAAATTTAATAAATATGAGCCATAACCGCTTTTTACTAAAGATTGAGCTAAAGATTTTAATTGTTCTTTAGAAATAAATCCATTGCGATAAGCTACTTCTTCAATACAACCTATTTTCAAACCTTGTCTTTCTTCGATAACTTGAACAAATTGTCCTGCTTGCATTAAAGAAGGAAACGTTCCTGTATCTAACCAAGCTGTGCCACGATTTAATATAGCAACTTTTAATTTATTTTGCCTTAAATATTCAGCATTAATATCTGTAATTTCGAATTCACCGCGAGCCGAAGGTTTTAAATTTTTGGCAATTTCAATAACACTGTTGTCATAAAAATATAAACCCGGAACAGCATAATTGGATTTAGGATTAACTGGTTTTTCTTCTATCGACTTTGCATTCATTGCATTATCAAATTCAACAACACCATACCTTTCAGGATCACTAACATGATAAGCATATACAACGCCACCTTCTACATTGACATTTTCTTTCAATAAATTCCCCATTCCAACACCGTAAAAAATATTATCGCCAAGAATTAATGCTACTTTATCTTTTCCAATAAATTCTTCTCCGATAACAAATGCTTGTGCTAGTCCATTAGGTACCTCTTGTACTTTGTAAGTAAATTTACAACCTAACTGCGTACCATCTCCTAATAGCTTTTCAAAATGAGGCAAATCATGTGGCGTAGAAATAATCAGAATATCCTTTATTCCAGCACTCATTAAACTAGATAACGGATAATAAATCATAGGTTTATCATAAATCGGCATCAATTGTTTACTAATTGCCAATGTTAATGGATGTAACCTCGTACCAGAACCTCCTGCAAGAATAATTCCTTTCATCGTAAATAGCGTTATCGTTATATTTTCTTCGTTGATTCCACTTGAAGTTGATCATTTTCATAATCAATTTCTTCATCGTATATATCAAAAAATGGTTCTTTGAAAGATTTAGTTGTAATTTTTCTTTCCAAACTTAGAAGTAAAGCTGGTAGAATAATTAAATTCGTCATCATCCCAACTAAAATAGTCAATGAAACTAGCATCCCTAAAGCTTTTGTTCCTCCAAATTGAGAAAAAGCGAACATAATAAATCCAAAAAATAAAATTACAGAAGTATAAAATATACCTAATCCTGTTTCTCTCAAAGAAAGTAGAATAGAATATTTAATATCCCACATGTGCAGCTTGAGTTCCTGCCTATATTTGGCTAAAAATAAAATCGCATTATCAACTGTAATTCCTAAAGCAATACCAAAAACCAATAAAGTTGAAGGTTTTAACGGAATTTGAAAATAGCCCATAATTCCTGCTGTAAACAATAAAGGAATAACATTGGGAATCATAGAAATCATAATAATTCTAAATGATCTGAACAAAACAGCCATTAATGCTGCAATAGATAAAATTGCAAAAACTAAACTTTGAACCAAGTTAATAAATAAATATTTTGTACCTTCAGAAACAACTACAGAAGTACCTGTAAATGTTAAATCATAATATTCTTTATCAATAGCTTTTCTTAATATGTGCTTAAAATAGGGTTTCTTAATATAACTATTTATTTTTTCTGGATTCATGTCAAATGACAATTGAACTTCATCATTTCCTTTTGACAATATAGAAGTAACACTATTAAAAACATTTGAATATGTATAAATAATAGAATCAACATAACTTGTTTTACCTTTCAAATAAAGATTATATAGACGCTCTATATCTTTTTTATCCGGATTCAATAATGCATCAACTTCGGCTTTTAAAGTATCCACTTTTTGAGCTACTTGATACGAACCTAAATCTTTCATTTGTGTTCGGATTCTTAAAGTAGTATTTAAGGTATCTACCAATTCTTTTAAGGAAAGATTCCCCCCATTTGCACTACTAATATCAAATTTATCAATGTATTTTTTAAGTTTCAATTTATCTTTATTTGAAACTAATTTATATTGACTTGGATTATTTCCATAGTAAGCCATATTGATCGCTTTAATAAAATCAACCAACGATAAACTTTTTGAAAACAAAGTATCTTCTGCAAATTTTTCTTGAATTGCTTCTACTTTATTCAGCGTTTCATTTTTAAATAAACGTCCTTTTTCTTTATAATTGATCGTCATTTCAAAAGGAATTGAACCACCAAAATTCTTTTCAATAAATTTCAAATCAACTAAAATCGGATCATCTTTTGGTAAATCTCCTGTTACATTACCAGTAGCAGTGATTTTTGTCATTCCATAAATACTAACAATTGTTAATAAAACGGAACCTATGTATATCCATTTTCTTTTAGTAGAAACTAAATGAACTATTTTTTCAATAAATCCTTTTGAATATACGCGATATAAGTGCTTTAAATGTCTAGGTTTTGGTGGTTTTGAAAAAGAAGCAATAATTGGAATGATGCAAATTGAAAGAACAAACACAACCATGATGTTTACGCTGGAAATGATTCCAAATTCAGCTAATTTATCAGAACTTGTAAACGTACAAAAACCTACAGCTGTAGTTAAATTGGTTAAAAAAGTTACTGATCCAATTCTACGAATCATCGTATATAAAGCCTTTATTTTATTGCCATGTAAGACATATTCCTGATGGTATCGGGTGACTAAAAATACACAATTTGGAACGCCTATCACAATCATTAATGGAGGTATTAATGCCATCATAATTGAGATTTTGAAACCAAGTAAACCAATTGAACCTAAAGCCCAAATTACGGAAACAAAAACAACGATATTACACTGAATTACAACCCTTAATGATCTAAAAAAGATATATAACAATAAAGAAGAAGCGAATACAGAAAGTGCTAAGAAAATATACATTTCATTCAAAATACGTTTTCCAATTACAACTCTCATGTGCGGTAAACCAGCGAAATGAGGTTTTCCGAAATATTTAGAATAAGTTTCTGCAAGAGCCTCAATCTGGAAAACAACTTTCGATTTTTTCTTATCTGCTAAAGCTTTTTCATTCATTCCAATCATTATCAAAGAAACTTTCGAATCATCATTGTATAATAATTTATTGTAAATGGGATTTCTTCGAATTTCCTTTTTAATAGAATCCATCGTCTTTTCATGGAATGTTAAATCAGAAAATATTTTTCGAATTTCAAATCTATTTTGTTCAATGTTGTTTGAAATTGTATATAAAGTTGCTTCTGATATTACATTAACAACACCATCGAATTTCAGAATCGAATCCCCTAATTCTTTCCATTTAATAAAATTCTTCTTATCGTATAATGAATCTGATTTTACAGCAATAACAAGCGTAGAGCCATCTTCACCAAACTGTGCTTTAAATTTCAAATAATCTGCTTGAGCTGGGGAATCTTTAGGTAAAGTATTTCCGTATCTATTGTCAACTTTAAGAGAAGTTACTGCGTAATAGCCTAAGAAAACTGTCAGTAAAGCAATGACTGTCAATACAAACAATCTATTTCTTAAAATTAAACTAGCTAAAACTTTCCACATATTTTATTATATCTTGAAAAATGAACCGATAAAGTTAATAATTTATTTCGGTATTAATATTTCTACTTCTTTTTACTTTAAATCTTGTGCTAACCATTCAAAAAATTCGCGGTACCAAACCAAACTATTTTGTGGACTTGTTACCCAATGGCTTTCTTCTGGGAAATATAAATATTTACTTTTAATACCTTTTAATTGAGCAACTTGAAATGCTTGCATACCTTCACTTTCTGGAACTCTAAAATCCAAGCCACCATGTATTACCATGATTGGTGTATTCCATTGATCAACTTTATAATGCGGGCTGTTTTTGGTATAAAATTCTTTATTTTCTGGCTTCCAATATGGCCCACCAATATCATGATTTGCAAAAAACAATTCTTCTGTTGTTCCATACCAACTTTCTAAATTAAATAATCCACAATGAGCAACAAATGTTTTAAATCGATTGTTATGAATTCCTGCCAAATAATATACAGAATACCCTCCATAAGATGCGCCAACTGCACCAACTCTATTCACATCAATATATGGCTCTGTTGTGATATTGTCCACCGCAGATAAATAATCTTTCATAGCCTGCCCTCCCCAATCTAACGAAATAGCATCATTCCATTCTTGTCCAAAACCAGGTAATCCTCTTCTATTTGGTGCAATCACAACATATCCTTGCGAAGCCATTACTGTAAAATTCCATCGATAAGAAAAAAACTGGCTTACAGGGCTTTGTGGTCCTCCCTGACAATACAACAAGGCTGGATATTTTTTACTAGCATCAAATTTCGGTGGAAAAATCATCCAAACCAACATCCTTTTTCCATCCGTAGTTTCAACCCAACGTTTTTCAATTGTCGGTAAATCAATCTCTTTCAACAATTCTTTATTAATCTCTGTAATTTGTTTGGCTTTTCCTTTTTTGATTGATATTTCAAATAAATCTGTTGGTGCAATCATAGATTGTCTTCCTGCAAAAATTTCTTCTTCCGTTACGGCTAAACTAACATAATCACATTCTTCATTTGTCAATTGCCGATTCGCTAAAGTTTCAATATTTATTTCAAATATTTGTTTTGTACCTAAAGTTGCTGCAATAAAATAAATCACTTTATTGTTTGGATGCCATTGAAAATCAGTTACTGAAACATCAATTTCTTTTGTTAAATTAACATCTTTCCCTGTAATTAAATTTCTATAAATAATGTCATTTTTACCAGATTCATGTCCGTCTTCAGCCATACTTTGCCATGCCATAGATTTTCCATCGAACGAGAAATTAGGATTAACATCGTACCCATTATATCCTTCGGTCAATAATTTCGTTTGTTTTGATTCAATTGTAAATTCATACAACTGTGAATTTGTACTTAAAGCGAAATTTTTTCCAACCATTTTTTTGGAAGTATAAACAATTTTTTTTGCATCTGACGAATAGGAAAATTGCTCTGAACCTCCATGTGGCGGTAAAATTCCATCAAATTTCTCTTCTTTCAATAAATCAATTCCCGAGGTGTTCAGTTGCGAATTATTCATTGTATATAAGACTAAATGTCGTTTCTTAAAATCATGATACTTATCCCAATGTCTATACATCAAATCATCTTCAACTCGAGCATTTGCTAATGGTAAATCCGGGTATTTATCTTGAATTGTTGGCAACATTTTAATTGCTTGAATCAACACAAATGAAGATTCATCAGGAGCAATTTTAAAGCCTTCTATTTCTAAATCTTTGAAATTTGAAATTTGAAATTTAAACTTTCCATCACTGGTTATTTTCCAAACTTGCAAACCTTCTTTTTCGCTTGATAAAAACCAAATGGTATTATTTTTCCCCCATTGAGCCTCTATTTCCGAAAAAGGTGTTGCTGTAATTTGTATCGATTTATTTTTCTTAATATCGTAAATAAACAAATCATTATTACTTTTATTTGTAATTACGTCATAATTTCGAACTTCATAAAGTATTAATTTCCCATCAGGTGATAATGTTCCTCCGTTTAATCTTTTTAATTTCCAAAGTTGTTCAGGAGTAAGTACATTTTGAGACATTCCAACAACTGAAATGAATGTCATTATTGTCAATAATAAAGATCTCATACCTTCTTATTTAAAGAAAGTGTGAAGTTAATTAAACTTTATGAATTTATTTAAAATGAAATGCTTTCTTTTTCGATTTGTTTTTTTTGTTTGAAGCAACAAGAAAATAGTAAAAAACAACCAAAACAACTAAAATACCAATCGAAATGAAAATGGATTTAAAAATTGGAAAAACAGTTGAATTAACGAATACAATTGTATTCAAACTCATTAAAAATAAAAGTACTATTTTTTGAAACAATTTGATCCTATCCATTTAAACATCTCATTTTGAAACATGAAGATAGAAAATAATTTTATTAATCCAAATTTAAAAACCTTTATTTTTTAAAATATCAGCCATTTCTTGCTGTAATTTTCGTGCTTCACCTTTCGCTTTTTCAGCAAAATCAAGTCCTTGTGAAGCGTAAATTATTCCTCTTGAAGAATTAATTAATAAACCACAATCTTTGTTCCAACCGAAATTTACAACATCTTCCAATGAACCACCTTGTGCGCCAACTCCAGGCACTAAGAAAAAATGATTCGGAACAATTTTACGAACTTCAGCAATGTCAGAACTTCTAGTTGCACCAACAACATACATTAAGTTTTCATCCGTTCCCCATTCTGCTGATTTTTTCAAAACAGATTTGAATAATTCTTCTCCATTTTGATCTTGGATCATTTGAAAATCTAATGCTCCTTTATTTGAAGTTAAAGCCAATAAAATTACCCATTTATTATCAAATGCTAAAAATGGAGTAACACTATCTTCTCCCATGTATGGAGCAACTGTTACTGAATCGCATGGTAAATATTCAAAAAATGTTTTAGCGTAATAAGTAGAAGTATTTCCAATATCTCCACGTTTTGCATCAGCAATGGTAAAGATGTTTTTAGGAATGTATTCCAATGTTTTACGTAAAGACTCCCAACCTTTTGGACCATAACATTCATAAAAAGCAATGTTTGGTTTATAGGCCACGCAAAAATCTTTTGTAGCGTCAATGATTGCTTTATTGAACTCAAAAATAGGATCTTCGGTTTCTAATAAATGTGCTGGAATTTTTGATAAATCTGTATCCAATCCTACACATAAAAAAGATTGCTTAATTCTAATTTGTTCAATAAGTTCTTGACGTGTCATTTTCTAAATTTTGTACAAAAGTACTATTTTTTTTCAATGTTAGTTGGCTTCGACTCGCTCAACCAACTATCATTATTTATTTTCGATGAAACAAAATTCTTTAAAATTCAAAGGTGTAATAATTTCTGTTTTAGCATTTGGATAAGCGTTCGTGAAAGCCAATGTGATTTTATGTTTTTTCTCACTATTCCATTTTATTTCATAAGCGGTTAATTCGCCATATTGTTCTTCGAGGTAATCTACTTCACGTTGTTGAAGATTTCTCCAGAAGTAACTTTTAGCACCTATTTCTTTCCAAGCTTTTGATTTCATTCTTTCGCTAATTAAGAAATTTTCCCACAAAGCACCGATGTCGTTTCTTAATTCTAATGGACGAAAATCTTCAATTATTGCATTTCGAATTCCATTGTCCCAAAAATAAATTTTATTCATTTTAGTAACTTCTTTACGTTCATTTGTGCTATAAGCTTTCAATCGAAAAACGACAAATGATTTTTCTAATAAATCGATGTAATTTTCTACCGTTTCTGATTTAACTTTTAAAGCATTCGCTAATTCATTGATTGAAACTTCTGAACAAACCTGAAAGGCTAATAATTTTAATAATTTGTCTAATAGTTCGGGTTTTCTTATGTCTTTCCAAATCAAAACATCTTTATATAAATACTGACTTGATAAGTTTTTCAATAAAGTTTCTGCATCTGATGGATTATTGCACACGTCTGGATATGAACCAAATCTCAAATGAAAAGGTAAAGTTTGTTCCAATTCATAATTGGATTTTTGAGGATATAGCTCTTCTTGTGAAAAGGGGTATAAGTGAAATAAAATATGTCTTCCTGTTAACGGCTCAAATATTTTATCAGAAATTTCTAAAGCCGATGAGCCAGTTGCGATAAATTGAACTTCTTTAAAATTATCAATCATCATTTTTAAGAGTAATCCTGGATTCAACAATCGTTGTACCTCATCAATTATTACTATTTTATGATTACCGATTAAATCGCGAATACCTTCACTGTTTATTTGTTCTAATCTTATTCGAAGTGCTTGATCATCTCCATTTAACCATAAAGCTTCTTCTTTTGAAAAGAGCATTTCTAACAAAGTAGTTTTTCCTACTTGTCTTGCGCCTGTAATAATTAAAACTTTCTTTTTAAACATCCAATAAGAAAGTTTTGTTCTTAAAATACGTGTCTTAGTATTCATTTTTTCTACTTACTTTTTTCAAAAGTATTAAATTTTCGAGTATAATAGAAAAAAAAGTATTAAAATTTCCATTATGATAGAAAAAAAAGTATTAAAATTTCCATTAAAAAATGTGGGAATAATAAAAAAGGGAGCTAAAAGACTCCCTAAATAGTATAAAATCAATAATTTAAGCTTGATTTTCCTCGCCCTTCATCTTCTCAGCATTCTCAGCCATTTTTAATGAATCAATCATATCTTGAATGTCACCATTCATAAACGCACTTAAATTGTAAATTGTTTTACCAATTCTATGATCTGTAATACGTCCTTGTGGATAGTTGTAAGTTCTAATTTTAGCTGAACGGTCACCTGTAGAAACTAATGTTTTACGTTGAGCTGCTCTAATTTCGTGAACTCTATCTAATTCCGCTTGATACAAACGTGAACGTAATACTGAAATTGCTTGTTCTAAGTTTTTATGTTGCGAACGACCATCTTGACATTCAACCACAACTCCTGTTGGGATATGCGTCAAACGAATTGCCGATTCAGTTTTGTTAATATGCTGACCACCCGCTCCAGAAGCTCTAAATGTATCTTTACGAACATCATTCATATCTAAATGGAAATCAACTTCTTCTGCTTCTGGCAAAACAGCTACCGTAATTGCTGAAGTATGTACACGTCCTTGTGATTCTGTTTCAGGAACACGTTGTACACGGTGTACACCTGATTCAAATTTCAACATTCCGTATAAACCTTCGCCTTCAATATTCATTGAAATCTCTTTGTATCCTTTTGTAGTTCCTTCAGAAGAGTTGATAATTTCGTATTTCCAACCAATTTCTTTGAAAAACATCGTGTACATTCTGAAAATATCTTCTACGAAAATACAAGCTTCATCTCCACCAGTTCCTGCACGTAACTCCATAATGGCGTTTTTATCATCTTCAGGATCTTTCGGGATTAACAACATTTTGATACGTTCTTCCAATTCAGGTCGTTTTTGCTCTAAATCGTTAATTTCCATCTTTGCCATTTCACGCATTTCTGGATCTTCTTCAATTTCAAGCAATTCTTTAGAACTCTTTAAATTATCAAATATGTTTTTGTATTCTTTATAAGCTAAAACTACCTCCTCCAAATCACGGTATTCTTTGCTCAACTTCACATAGCGATCCATATCAGAAATAATATCTGGATCGACAATCAAAGTCCCTACCTCGATAAATCGGTAATTAATTGCTTCTAATTTTTTTAGTAAATCTTCCATTTTTCAGATTTTAGATTTTTAGAAGTTAGACATTAGACTTTTGTCCTACTACTTTAAATCTATGTATTATTTTAATAAGTCTATTATCTAATATCTAAGTGTCTTTTATCTTACGATTAATATTCGAAAGTACCGTATTCCGATTGAATCGTTAATTTTTTTCCTTCGTTTTTCTCTACTCTACCGACGATTTGAGCATCGATATTGAATGATTTTGAAATTTCAATGATTAATTGCGCAACTTCTTGATTAACATATACTTCCATTCTGTGTCCCATGTTGAATACTTTGTACATTTCTTTCCAATCTGTTTTTGATTCTTCTTGAATCAATTTGAAAAGTGGAGGAATTGGAAATAAATTATCTTTAATTACATGAACATCATTCACAAAGTGTAACACTTTCGTTTGTGCTCCACCACTGCAATGAACCATTCCATGAATATCTTTTCTATGTTTATCTAAAATTTGTTTGATAACAGGCGCATACGTTCTTGTTGGTGACAACACCAATTTTCCAGCATTTATAGGAGAACCTTCAACTTCATCTGTTAATTTTTTAGAACCAGAATATACCAAATCAGCAGGTACACTTGCATCGAAACTTTCAGGGAATTCTGTCGCTAATTCTTTTGAGAAAACATCGTGTCTTGCAGAAGTTAAACCGTTACTTCCCATTCCACCGTTGTATTCTGTTTCGTAAGATGCTTGACCGAAAGAAGCTAAACCTACAATCACATCACCATTTTGAATCGTATGATTCGAAACGACATCTTCGCGTTTCATTCTACAAACTACAGTTGAATCTACAATAATTGTACGAACTAAATCACCAACATCAGCCGTTTCACCACCTGTAGAATGAATTCCAATTCCTTGATTTCTCAATTCAATTAACAATTCTTCCGTTCCATTGATGATTTCAGAAATAACTTCTCCAGGAACTAAATTTTTGTTACGACCAATTGTAGAAGACAATAAAATGTTATCTGTTGCACCAACGCACAATAAATCATCGATGTTCATGATCAAAGCATCTTGCGCAATTCCTTTCCAAACAGAAATATCACCTGTTTTTTTCCAATACATATAAGCCAAAGAAGACTTCGTACCTGCACCATCAGCGTGCATTACGATACAATAGTTTTCATCACCTGATAAAGTATCTGGAACAATTTTACAAAATGCTTGCGGAAACAATCCTTTATCTACATTTTTAATTGCATTGTGAACGTCCTCTTTTCCTGCAGAAACGCCTCTAAGGTTATAACGAATGTCTGACATATTCAAATTTGAAAGTGCAAAGATAGGGAATTTTAAAATTGGAATTAAATTAATTCAACATTCAACTCATTTATTGTTCCAATTTGTCATTGTTAAGCCTAAACCGATTGTCGTAAAACTTTTAAGGAATTCTGCACATATTTCAAGTCGTTCCTGCAATTTTTCTTTTTCCGGTTTATCCCATTCCCCAAGCACATAATCAGCTTGTCTTCCAGGGTAAAAATCATTCCCAACACCAAAACGAAGTCGCGCATACTCATTGGTTTTTAATATTGCTTGAATATCTTTTAAACCATTATGCCCTCCATCGCTTCCTTTTCCTTTCATTCTTAATTTTCCAAAAGGTAATGCAATATCATCTGCAATTATTAAAATATTTTCAATAGGAATTTTCTCAGCTTGCATCCAATAATTTACAGCTTTTCCTGATAAATTCATAAATGTTGTTGGTTTGACGCAAATTATTGTTCTCCCTTTAAATTTTACTTCTGCAACATCAGCTAATTTGTTACTTAAAAATTTTTCATTTTGTTGCCGAACAAACAAATCCAACACCTTGAAACCAATATTATGTCTTGTTTCTTCGTATTTATCACCAGGATTTCCTAAACCAACAATTAGATATTTCATGTTATATTATTTTTAGAATCTAGAAACTAGATTTTAGACATTAGACAAAATTAATAAAAGTCTAATATTTGAACTGTATTATAAAGAAATATCTAGGTTCTAATATCTAGTTTCTAATGTCTTCTTAAATCATATCCTTACAAGAAACATAATGAATTAAATTTTCATTCCATTTTTGATTTGATTTTCGCATGACATTCACTTCTGTTTTCCCAACCAATTTATGTAATAAACCCCAATTAATTTTCTTTTGCACAAATTGGAATAACTCATCTTTTTGATCAATCCACCAAAGAATTAAAGTTTTTTTCTTTTCAAATAATAATGCCGAAAAAAATTCTTCTAATAAAAACGCATTATTTTCTTTTACCCAAACTGCTTCAGGAACAATAAATGTATGTTTTTTAGGTTTTATAATTTTATTTAGAATTGGAATTAATGGAATGACTTTCGTTAATAAACCGCCCATTTTCCCAGGTAAACGTACAATTTCCCAAGTTGCTTCATTATATTTGCAAAGTGTCAATAATTCACCAGCCTCATTTTTTAATCCATAAAAAGGTCCCTCCTTTAAATAAGTCTCAAAATAATATGAATAATTTTTGTACTTCTTCTCGAATAACAATTGAACTTCTTTCCATGAATCAATTTTCACCAACCGATTGCTTTTTTTAGGCTTAACACGGCTAAATGTTTGTGTGAGAACGGTTGCAATTTTTTTAAATCCAAAATTTTCGCTCATTTGAATACTGCGTTTATTCTTTGGTTCGATGTAAGCGTAAAATGAAGATACCAATTCACTATTAATTCCTTTTTCTAATGCCGAATTAAAAAAAACAGTTAATTCCTCTTTTAATTTAGATTTTTTTGCTTTTGACTTTAACTTACCTGAAGAACTATAATGAATATTAAAAGTAAAAAATCGTATATACCAATCTCCTTCTCTTCTGCAGAAAGTACAATTCCCTAAAACTTTTTTATTTCTCTCTAATGAAAGATGCAAAGGGTTATCCAATCCTTCAATTCTTTCCAAAGTATCCAAATGCCGATAGCATGCTCCCTCTGTTCCATAAGTAGTCTGGTGCAACAATTCTTTTAAAGAAGCTGAAGCTTTTTCATTTAAAGTAAACATTGAAGATCGATTCTCTTCCATCAAAATTAAACTTTGAATTCAAAAATAACTTTTAAACTTCAATTCTATTAGAAAATACTTAAAAATGCAACTTATTTATTTCTTAAACGTAACAAAGTATCAAAACTGTCTAAAATTAAGGTTTTAATAAAAAATCATTTTAACTTAAATAAGAAATTATGAAGACATTGAAAATAACATTATTCACAATCTGCTGCTTATATTTTGGAAGCTCATTTTCACAATACGAAAAAACCTGGAGTATCGGTCTTGGTGCAAATATGATTGATAATGATGGTAATGCTTTTGGTAATTTCTTGAATATAAAAAAAGGATGGAATACACTTCCTTTTCCAAACACTTTAACAATCGGATATAAATACAACGATTGGTTCAAATTCGAATTCATGGAAGCCATTAATTGCTTTGAAAAAGGGAAATATGAAAATGGTATAAAGATGACTCGTCCTCAGTATTTTTATTCAACATCTATACAAGCTCAAGCACATGTGAATAATTTATATAATAAAATAATGTGGTTCGATCCTTATTTTAATGCTGGTGTAGGTGTTACTGCAATCGATCATATTGTTTTGCTACAACCAAATACTGGACTTGGAAGTAATTTTTGGTTGGATAAATCAATAGCAATCAATGTACAAGCTTTGGGCTTCTTTGGAATTACGCAAGTGAAAAATAATTTTATCATGTACACAATCGGATTAAAAGTTGCTTTTTAACCTTAGTTCGATTAAAATTTTGTATTCAGATCAGCTATAAATAGTGAGTTACGATTAAAAGGCTAGAAGGAATAGCGGGCTATTTCAAGAGGCTTTTGAGAAGTAAATCGCTTTTTATAGTTGAAAATACAAAAAAGTTTTTCAATTATATTCAAAAGGGCAATGATGTTATCTTGATTTAACTCCTTTCGAAAAAAACTCAAACGATAGTGCTAAATATCTGGTAACAAACATCTTTATTTCAAGTTAAAATATTATCTGAGTGTGAAATTTTAATCGAACTTAGGTTTTTAATAAAAGCAGCAAATAGAAAAGCGGAGTAAATTTTTCATAAGATAATCTACTCCGCTTTTTCATTTAATACTATTCAAAACAGTTTCTTAATCATTCACTTCACTCATCGTGTTCACAGTCAATAACGTTCTCAAATTTACTTTTTGATCAATCAATCTATGTAGATCTGTAATAGCGATACGTTCTTGTTGCATCGTATCTCTATCACGTATTGTTACCGTATTGTCTTCCAATGTTTGGTGATCAACCGTAACAGAGAAAGGAGTTCCAATTGCATCTTGACGACGGTAACGTTTTCCGATAGAATCTTTCTCATCATAAGTACATAAGAAGTCAAATTTCAATCCGTCGATGATTTCTCTTGCTTTTTCTGGTAAACCATCTTTCTTCGTTAATGGCATAACAGCAACTTTGTAAGGAGCTAAAGCTGGAGGTAAATTCAACACAACTCTTTCTGAACCATCCTCTAATACTTCGTTTTTATGAGAAGCACTTAATACAGCTAAGAACATTCTATCTAAACCAACTGAAGTTTCAATGACATAAGGAACATAGTTTTGGTTTAATTCTGGATCAAAATATTGTAATTTTTTACCTGAGAATTGTTCGTGTTGTTTTAAATCGAAATCAGTTCTTGAGTGAATTCCTTCTAATTCTTTGAAACCCATCGGGAAATTGAATTCAATATCTGCAGCAGCATTTGCGTAGTGGGCTAATTTGATATGATCATGGAAACGGTAATGTTGTTCACCTAATCCTAACGCTTTATGCCATTGGATACGCGTATTTTTCCAGTATTCATACCATTTCATTTCTTCTCCTGGGCGAACAAAAAATTGCATTTCCATTTGTTCGAACTCACGCATTCTAAAGATGAACTGACGCGCAATAATTTCATTACGGAATGCTTTACCAATTTGAGCAATTCCAAATGGAATTTTCATTCTTCCTGATTTTTGAACGTTCAAGAAGTTTACGAAAATACCTTGAGCCGTTTCTGGACGTAAATAAATGGTAGAAGCATCACCTGCAACTGATCCCATTTCCGTTGAAAACATCAAATTGAATTGACGCACATCTGTCCAGTTTTTAGAACCGCTGATTGGACAAACAATTTCTAATTCTTCAATTAAGTTTTTTAATCCTTCTAAGTCATTGTTTTCCAAAGTTACACGCATCTTATCTTCGATGTATGTAATTTTTTCAGCATTACGAAGTACATTCGGGTTTGTCGCTCTAAATTGATCTGCATCAAAAGCATCACCGAATCGTTTCAATCCTTTTTCAACTTCTTTCTCAATTTTTTGACGAATTTTTTCGATGTGTTCTTCTAATAAAACGTCTGCTCTATATCTTTTTTTAGAATCTTTATTATCAATCAATGGATCATTGAAAGCATCAACGTGACCTGAAGCTTTCCAAGTAGTTGGGTGCATGAAAATAGACGCATCAATACCGACAATGTTTTCGTGCATTTGCACCATTGCTTTCCACCAATAAGTTTTGATGTTATTTTTCAATTCAGAACCCAATTGACCATAGTCATAAGTTGCTGCTAAACCATCATATATTTCAGAAGATGGAAATACAAATCCATACTCCTTTGCGTGGGAGATAACCTCCTTTAATTTATCTTCTCTTTGTTCCATGCTACAAAGGTAATGTAAGAATTTATAAGATTGATATATGTCGTGGATTTTATTAATGCAAATATGGCAAAGGAAATTACACTAATAACCTGAAATTCTATGTTAATATTAAAAACACTTCTGTTTGTCTGATTAATGGTAAGCGTTTCTAATTTTCCTTTTTGGGAATTTCTTTTCGAGAATCTAGAATCGGGGAAGGAAAATTTTCCAGCTTAGTCTAACTCTAAAAAATTGTCTATAACGCATCAATCTGATATGTTTATTTTCATAAAAGAATTATATTTACCTCAAAATTATTATGAACTAAACTATGAAACAAATAATCAAAACATTAGCAATGTTATTTATTGTATTTAACATGAATGCTCAAACTAATTTCAATACAGGAGATCAAGATTTAGACAAACAACTGGTTGAGATAAACAATGAAGCAAAAAATGATTTAACAAAATTTAAAACTGATTTGCTAAATGTTTTCAAAATTCCTTTCGAAAAAACAGAAGTATTATTGAAAGAAAAAATGGAACCTGCAGAAATTTTGCTTTCTGCAAAAATTGCATCTATCAGTAAAAAATCACTCGATCAAGTTATTACATGTTACAAAACAAATAAATCAAAAGGCTGGGGCTATATTGCAAAAGAAATGGGAATTAAACCTGGTTCACCTGAATTTCATGAATTAAAAAAGAAAAAAGAGAAAGGAAATAGTAACAATAAAGGCAAAGGAAAAAAGAAATAATACAAGAAGAATCTGCCTAATATTATTTTGATTTTAAGTAACTGTCAAAAATATTGAAATCACAATATTTTGGACTGCTTATTCTTTATTTTCACCGTCTAAATTAATTATATATCCAATATTTATTCCCCACATTTTTAATTTAGAAGTATAAACTTCGGTATAGTAATTTTCATAAATATACTTATTAGGCAAAGCGGTATAAATAGACTCTTCTTTTATCACTACACCATTATGATCCAAAGCATTTACATCAAACATATTATTAACATTGCAATAACTAAAATTTCCAAAGCCTTGTAAAAAACTCACACTTAATAATAAGCGATGTTTTGTATTTCCTGTAATTTTTTTCTTGAAAATATTATTCAATATGATTTCAGTTCCTATTTCTAAACCATAAACAGGATTCAAATTTCTTTGAACTACTTTATGACCAGAATGATTTTGGCTGTTTGGATCATCAAAATTATAAGAACTAATTGTTCTAAAATTTGCCAATCCTATTTGAGGTGTTACAAATCCTCGAAAAGTATTAATATCATAACCAATCAACCACTTTGTTCCGACTAAATATTTATTAAAACGACTTTTAAATTCCGCATGTACATTTGTAGCAGGACTATTATTGTAAAGCAGAACTTTAGTTGAATGATATTCTGAAGCATAGTTTCCAAAACTCGATTTAAATTCTGCAATCATTGGAAAACCAAAAACGGGTCGATAACCAAATGAAAAACCAAACCCAACTGCTGTATTCATATTAGGCATAATATTTTTATTTGGAATATCAATTGGTAGATAGAAAGCAAATTGTGATTTTTGAGAATTACTATAGAATGAAACGAATAGAGTAAAGAGTAAAATCAATTTTTTCATGTTCATTTTTTTGATAAAGTTAACAAGAGACTTCAAAAACTATTCCATTTTGAAAATATTATTTCATTAGAACGTTTATCTTTGTAGAATGAATTTCAGCAACGTACAATTTGTTTTAACCGATATCGAAGGAACAACAACATCAGTTTCTTTTGTATACGAAGTTTTATTTCCTTATTTCCAAACGAACATTTATCAATTAAAGGATTTAACTTCTTTGGATGAAGTGAAAGATGCATTTCAACAAACAATTGAAATAGCTAAAACAGAAGGAATAATTTTATCAAATGACGATGAAATAATTGCCCAACTTTTAAAGTGGTGTTTGGAAGATAAAAAAATCACTCCATTGAAAACCTTACAAGGAATTTTATGGAACGAAGGATATCAATCAGGTGAAATTAAAGGGCATGTATATGATGAGGTTGCGGATCAATTATTGATTTGGAAACAAAATAACATACAGATGGGAGTTTTTTCATCGGGTTCAATCGCTGCTCAAAAATTGATTTTCGGATACAGTGTTGCAGGTGATTTAACACCTTATTTTTCTGCTTATTTTGATACAACGACTGGAGGAAAAAGAGAAAAAGAAACTTATTCTAAAATTGCTTCAAAATTAGATTTAGAGCCTAATCAAATTCTTTTTTTATCAGATATAATTGAAGAATTAGAAGCGGCCAATGAAATAGGATATCAAACAGTTCAATTGGTTCGACCAAGAACGGAAGCAAAATGGAAAAAAACCGTCGCTGATTTTAGCGAAATAGTGATAATAAATTAAAGTTAGACATTTAAATTAGGTAACAGCAATTTAATAAATAGAGGTGCCTATTGACTAAAAATGAATATAAAAATGAGTAAATTCAGAACAATTTGGCCTACTGAAGATAGATTTGTAGAAGTAATCGACCAACGTAAATTACCACATGAATTTGTTGTCGTAAAATTGGAAACATATAAAGACGCAGAAATTGCAATCAAAGATATGACTGTAAGAGGAGCGCCTCTAATTGGAGCTACTGCTGCTTACGGTATTTACTTAGCAGTTCGTGAAATGGTTGAAAAGGAATTGGATGGTTCATTTTTAGATCAAGCATTTTCTGATTTACGTGCTTCAAGACCAACAGCTGTTAATTTATTCTGGGCACTAGATAAAATGCTAAACGCTTTAGATAATTGTGAAGGTGATTTCTTACAAACAAGTTGGGAAATGGCGCAAGCGATTGTTGAGGAAGATGTAGAAACTTGTCGAATGATTGGAGTTCATGGATTACCTATTATTGAAGAGATTTCAAACCGTAAAAATGGTGAAGTTGTCAATATTTTGACACATTGCAACGCAGGAATGTTAGGCTGTGTTGAATGGGGAACAATTACTTCGCCAATTTATCAAGCGCTTGAAAAAGGAATTAAAGTTCATGTTTGGGTTGACGAAACAAGACCAAGAAATCAAGGTTCAAATTTGACGTGTTACGAATTAACGAAACACGGTGTTCCACATACTTTAATCGTTGATAATGCGGGCGGTCATTTGATGCAACATGGTTTTGTAGATATGGTGATTGTTGGAACAGATAGAACAACGCGTCAAGGTGATGTGGCAAATAAAATTGGGACATATTTAAAAGCATTAGCTGCGAAAGATAACAATGTACCTTTTTATGTTGCATTGCCTTCAACTACTTTGGATTGGACAATCAATGATGGATTGAAAGAAATTCCAATTGAAGAAAGAAATCAAGACGAAGTGCGTTACATGATTGGTAAAGGAGAAAGTGGGGAAATTGAATCAGTGTTAATTTGCCCTGAAACGACTCAAGCAAGTAATTATGGTTTTGATGTCACTCCAGCTATACTGGTGACTAAAATTATTACAGAAAGAGGAGTGTGTGATGCTTCTGAGGAAGGATTGCTTTCATTGTTTCCTGAGCAAAGAGTAACGGTTTAATAATTTTAATGAGTCAGAACAAATTATATATTATTTCTGGGTGTAATGGAGCTGGAAAAACAACTGCTTCATATAATGTCTTACCTGAAATTTTAGAATGTAAAGAATTCGTAAATGCTGATGAGATCGCAAAAGGTTTATCGCCTTTTCAGCCTGAAGCAGTTTCTATAGAGGCAGGTAGAATTATGTTACAACGTATAAATGATTTGTTAGATCAAAATAAGAGTTTTGCATTTGAAACTACACTGTCAACTAAAAGTTATAAAAACAAAATTAAATTAGCTCAATCTAAAGGATACAAGGTTGTGTTGTTGTTTTTTTGGCTTCAAAATGTCTCATTAGCTAAACAGCGTGTTGCGATTAGGGTAGAAGAAGGAGGGCATAATATTGATGATACGATTATAGAACGAAGATATTTTGGAGGTATCAAAAATTTATTCGATATTTACATACCTTTAGTTGATGATGTAATGATTTTTGACAATTCAGAGGGAAATTATGAATTGGTTGCAGAAAAAGGATTGTATAATGAAATAGAAGTCGTTAATTTCGAAAAGTATAATTTAATTAAAAGTTTGTACAATGAAAAGTAAAGAAGATTTTCAAGAAACTCGAAAAAAAATACTTGAAGGATTAGATTTGTCTTATAAAAAATTGATTGAATCAAAAAAGAAGAATAATTCTTACATTGTAGTTTTGAAAGATAACAAAATAGTTAAAATCAAACCCGAATAATAGTTTTAAAAAATATTTATATTAGAATGCTATCCATTTGGGTAGCATTCTTTTTTATAATCAAGATATGAAAATTGAATTCTCAAAAAATATAACTTCTTTCAAATACGCTGGAAATTTAACCGAATTTCCAAGAGAATTATTTGAGTTGGAAGAGACCTTAGAATTGTTGGATTTATCCAATAATCAATTGAGTGAACTACCTTCAGATTTTGATCGTTTTAAAAAGTTGAAAATTGCATTTTTTTCGGATAACTTATTTACAGAGTTACCTGATGTTTTAGGTAAATGTCGGAATTTGACGATGATTGGATTCAAGTCAAATTTGATTCAAAATGTTTCGGAACAATCATTACCTAAACAACTTCAATGGTTAATCTTAACTAATAATAAGATTGAATTACTGCCTAATTCAATTGGAAATTGCGAAAAACTTCGAAAAGTTGCTTTAGCAGGAAACAAAATAAAGGAACTTCCTAACTCAATGGCAAATTGTAAAAACTTGGAATTACTTCGGATTTCTGCCAATGAATTAAAAGAATTACCGCTTTGGTTAATCGAATTACCTAACTTAACTTGGTTGGCTTTTTCTGGAAATCCGTGTACATTTAAACCTGATTTAACAATTGAAATTGACACCATTGATTGGACCAAAATTGAACAAAAAGAAATCTTAGGTCAAGGTGCTTCCGGGATTATTTCAAAAGCTATTTTGAGAGATGAAATTGAAGAAGAAGTTGCAATTAAAATTTTCAAAGGTGAAGTGACAAGTGATGGTTATCCAGAAGATGAATTAGCAACATCTTTGGCAGTTGGACGCCATTCAAATTTAGTTCCATTGATAGGTAAAATAGTTAATCATTCAGAAGGAAAAGAGGGGATTGTTTTAGAATTAATTCCTTCAACGTACAAAGTTTTGGGAAATCCTCCTTCTTTTGAAAGTTGTACACGGGATGTTTTTCCAGAAGGAATTACTTTAACTCAATTACAAAAAGAACGAATTCTGTCAGGAGTAAAATCAGCAATGGAGCACTTGCATTCGAAAGGGATTTTACATGGAGATTTGTATGCGCACAATACTTTGTA
The DNA here is from genome assembly GCA_016178305.1 of Flavobacteriia bacterium. Classification (GTDB taxonomy): domain Bacteria; phylum Bacteroidota; class Bacteroidia; order Flavobacteriales_D; family Crocinitomicaceae; genus CAIUKX01. The sequence goes on from JACOTM010000020.1 coordinate 67,266, forward strand.
TAATGAAGAAGGTCATACTTTTTTCGGAGATTTTGGAGCTGCTACATTTTTTGATATTCATCACCCAACGGCAGAATTATTGAAAACATTGGATTACCGAGCATTTCAATGTTTAGTTGAAGATATAGGTGTAGAAACATCTAAATAAATAATATTCAATAATAATCTGTTTTTTGAAACCATACATTAGAAACGCTATGTTTCTTCAAAGAACACATAATATTTTCTTTTGAGATATAAGAAATTATTGTAATTAACGTTGTACATTCGTGATAATGACTCGAGAATTTCGTTTATGGAATAATATTGGTTCAATTTTAGGAATTGTTCTTCTATTATATTTTACAAGTTTTTCAAGTTTTTCACAAATTTCAAGTTTAAGAGAAAAAACCATTTATCATGCTTCAGACACCATTTATTTAGATAGTTTAACATTATACCCAAATTCTTTGGAAGTTTTTTGTATTCAAAACAATGAAAAAATTTATTGGAATAAAGCTGAATATGAAATTAATCTATCAAAAAACATTTTAATTTTATTTTCAAAGTGTTCTGATTCAATCCATCTAAAATATAGAGTTTTACCTATTTCATTGCATAAAAAATATCAAACTAGAGACACTTCACAAATATATACATCAAGTAAAGGTAATAGAGACGATTTTATTATAAAAGATCAACTAACAACATCTGATATTTTTGGAAATACAGGGATAAATAAGTCAGGAAGTATCTCTCGTGGAATTTCGTTTGGCAATAACCAAAATTTAGCAGTTAATTCTTCATTAAATCTAGAATTATCCGGTGATATAGCTCCAAATTTAAAAATTTTAGCATCTGTTTCGGATGATAATCTTCCTCTTCAAGCAGATGGAAATACTAATAAATTACAAGAATTTGATCAAGTTTTTATTCAAATTTACAATGATAGTTTTAAGTTAATTGCTGGGGATTTTTGGTTAAAAAAACCAGAGGGTTATTTTTTAAACTACAAAAAAAGAGCTCAAGGATTATCAACAGAATATTCTTGGGGTAGAGATTCAAATCATGTTTGGAAAACACAATTAAGTACAGCGCTTTCAAAAGGGAGATTTAATCGTCAAATAATCCCAGGAATTGAAGGGAATCAAGGCCCTTACAAATTAACGGGAATAGAAAATGAACCATTTATTATCATCTTATCTGGTACAGAAAACGTTTATATAGATGGTCGTCTCTTAACAAGAGGTCAAGAATTTGACTACACGATCAATTACAATACTGCGGAATTAATTTTCACATCCAGAAATCAAATAACAAAAGATTCAAGAATTGTAGTTGAATTTCAATATACAGCACAAAATTATGCCCGTTCATTAGTACAAAACTCAACCAGTTATTCCTCTAAAAAATTAAAATATTGGTTCAACATTTATTCTGAACAGGATGCGAAAAATCAACCTCTCCAGCAGCAATTATCAATCAATCAAAAACAATTATTAGCCTCTATCGGTGATCATCTCAATGAAGCTCAAACATCTAGTATTGATTCTATTGGATATTTGGATAATCAAAATCTTTATGCGTTAAAAGATTCTCTTGGTTTTGATTCTGTACTTGTTTTTAGTGTGAATCCAGACTCAGCATTATACAAAGCAACCTTTCAATATGTAGGTCAAGGAAACGGTGATTATACCTTTAGTTATTATGGCGCTTTTGGTAAAATTTACAAATGGGTCAAGCCAGTTGCAGGTGTTTCTCAAGGCAATTATGCCCCTTCTAAATTAATTTATACACCGCAACAAAAAAGAATGATTTCAACAGGATTTGCATATCAAATTTCTCCGAAAATAAAAGTAGAAACTGAATTTGCTACATCCAAAAATGATTTAAACACATTTTCAAGCTTAGATTCTAAAGATGATAATGGCATCGCAATCAAATCAAAATTTAGTGGAAAAATACCTTTAAATGAAAAATTATCAAAAAAATGGGAACTCGAATCAAAATTTGAAATTGAAACATTAGATAAAAATTTCATCCCGATAGAACAATACAGAGCTGTTGAATTTGACAGAGACTGGAATACTCGAAATAAAGGATATTTAGGAAATCAAATGGCAAATACAATAGGTATTAACTTAAAAAACACAAAAAAGGGAAATATAACATTAGAAGGTCAACAATATATTATTGGTACAGACTATCAAGGGCTTAAAATAAAAACAACTGGTAAATGGTCCCATAAAAACTTAAATTCGATTTGGGAAGGAAGTGTATTAAATAGCAATTCTGTTAGTAAAAATCAATACATTCGACACAAAATAGACATCAATAAAAAAATAAAAAAAATAAAAATTGGCTTCAAAGATGATCATGAATTCAATACTTTTCAAAAAACATCGACATTAGATTTATCTAGTTATCAATTTTACGATTACCAAATTTATATTTCGAATGAAGATTCATCTAAAAACAACTTTACCTTTTTTTACCGTGAAAGGTTTGATCAAAAATCAGATAGTTTCCATTTAACTCCAGTAGCTAGTGCAAAAACAGCCGGTGGAAAATTTGATATTTTAAGTTTAAAAAATCAAAAAATAAACATAGTAACAAGCTACCGAGAATTAAAAATAAGCAATACCTCTTTTATAAATCAGACTCCTGAAAACACTTTATTAGGAAGAATTCAATATGAAATAAAAGCTTTTAATGGTGCGATTAGCTTTAATAATTTCTATGAAATCGGTTCTGGTTTAGAACTCAAAAGAGAATTTGTATATATCAAAGTGAATGATGGACAAGGGATTTACACCTGGATAGATTATAATAATGATGGAATAAAAGATGTGAATGAATTCGAAATTGCTCAATTTATAGACCAAGCAAGTTATGTCCGAATTTTTTCTCCTAGTAACGTTTACATCAAAACATATTCCAATGAATTAAATCAAGGATTATTCATAAAACCTGAACGAGTATTCACTAAAAACAAATGGTCTTATAAAATTATTTCAAAATTTTCAGATCAAGCCCGGGTAAGAATTAATAAAAAAACAACCTACTTTAATGGAAAAGAATCTCTAAATCCGTATTCATCAGTTATGAACGACAACCAACTATTATCAACTACTTCCAATATTAAAAACACGATCTATTTTAATAGAAATTCCAGTGTTTTTAGTTGTGAATTTTCAAATCAAGATACAAGAAGTAAAACATTATTAGCAAATGGTTTTGACTCAAAGCAAAACACATTCAAGGAAATTTCTATTCGTATAAATGTAAAAAAAATGTTCACGTTGGAAAGTTCCTTTCAAAGTGGAATTAAAATTTCTAAAGTAGAATATACAACTGGAAGAGATTATTATCTACATTATTACTATTTCAAACCTAGTATTATTTTCCAGCCTTCTACCTCTTTAAGAATTACATTAGATTTAAGAAAATCACAAAAAATAAATTCAATCACATTAGGTGGTGACAGTTCTATCGTATATCAAATAGGTTCTTCTTTTAAATATAACCAAGCTGAAAAAGGTAGTTTTCAAGGTAGTTTCAATATTATTAAAATCAATTTTTCAGGAAATCAAAATTCAGCTCTTGGATTTGAAATGTTAGAAGCCTTAAAACCTGGAGAAAATTATGTCTGGAATTTAAGTTACCAACGCTCAATTTCTCAAAAACTACAAATTTCTTTCCAGTATAATGGTCGAAAATCAATTGGCAACAGAACTGTTCATTCTGGCGGAATGGAAGTTAGAGCATTTTTTTAATGCTATTTGAATTTAATATAAATTTAATTTTACAAAATGCAGAATACAGATTTAATAAATGAACTCGTTATAACATTACAGCAACATGCAGATGAAAATCGCGCGATTAATGCTGCAAAATATATGAAAGAAAAATTTTCATTTATAGGAGTCGATGCAAATACTCGTAAACGAATTCAAAAAGAATGGTTTATCATTCTAAAAAAAGAAAAAAAGAATATTGATCGTTGGGAAATTATACGAGAATTATGGGAAAAGGAATTTCGAGAACTGCACTATGTTGCAATAGATTGGATGAATTCTTGGAAAAAAGAGGAACTCATAGAAGATGATATAATTCATTTACAATGGCTTATTACCAATAATTCTTGGTGGGATTCCGTTGATGCAATAGCCAGTAATATTCTGGGAATCTATTTTCAAAAATTCCCAAAACAAATTGCAATACTCGAGAATGAATGGAGATATGACTCAAATATGTGGGTTAATAGAAGCTGCTTGATTTTTCAATTAAAATATAAAGAAAAAGTAAATTTTGAATTCATAAAAAGTTTAACTATTCAATACCAATCAAATAAAGAATTTTTTATTCAAAAGGCAATCGGTTGGTCACTACGCCAATATTCTAAATTTCATCCAGAGGCTGTACGTGATTTTCTAGAAGAAATCGATTTAAAAGGATTGGCTAAGCGTGAAGCAATAAAATATATATGAGTTCGATTCATATTTTGCATTCAGATTGTCTATAAATAAGGCGTTACGACTAAAAGAAAAGAAATAGCGCAACGATTTAAGTTTGTCGAAAGGGAGCTATTTCAAGAAACTTTTGGGAAGTAAACCGCTTTTTATACCGATATAACTTTGGTTAAACTGAAATTTTATCGCGTATTATCATAGGTCAATCGGTATTACAGGTAAAATGTGTAAAAAATACGACTTTAATTTATATCCATACTTTTGCTCCTTCTGAACAATTTTGACAGATATCGATTTGATTTCGATGTAACAAAACAGATGTTCTAAATAATTTGTACTTTTTGGCTGTCCAAATTTGTTGAAACTCCTGATTTTGAATAGTTCCCAAAATATGTTTCGCATCTTTATCAAAACAGCATGGAACAATCGAGCCATCCCAAGTAATAACGGAACTACTCCACATTCTCCAACAATGATTTCCAACCTTATATTTCAAGGCAAAAGTTCCATCTTTTAATTTTTTATATCTCGAATAATTTTCATCTTTAGGCATTAGTATATTTCCATGCTTGTATTCATAAAATTGGGCAGTTTTTAAGCGTACATCTTTAATATTTAAATCTTGAGCCATTTGATGTAAAGCAGCAATCTCATGTTCATTTTGTTGAACGACTAAAAACTGAAAAATTAAATGGGGCGTATGACTTTTTAATTCATTTTTAGCACGAAGAATATTTTTGGTACCTTCAATAACTTTAGATAATTCTCCATTCACACGGTAATTGGCATAGGTTTCTTGTGTTAGGCCATCAATTGAAATAATCAATCGGTCTAAACCTGAATTCACAATTTCAATTGCTTTCTCTGAATCTATAAAATGAGCATTCGTTGAAGTTGCCGTATATATATTACGCTTTTTTGCTTCTCGAATCAGTTCCAAAAACTGAGGGTTTAAAAAAGGTTCTCCTTGGAAATAATAATTGATATAAAATACTTGTTTACCCACTGAATCTAAAATTTTTTTATGAAAATCAAGATTCAATTTACCTGTTGCTCTTGTAAACTGTTTCAATCCACTTGGGCATTCAGGACAGGATAAATTACAAGCAGTTGTTGGTTCGATACTTAAAGCAAATGGTAAACCTTTAAGGCGCGTTTTTTTAGTCCATTTTGAAAAAACATAAGAACCTTTTAATAATACCAAATTCCATAATCGGAATACTGACACATGTTTAATAATGTTTAATGAATCTTGAATTTTAGACATAGTTCAAAAGTAAATAAATCTTTGCAATAATTTTGACTTGTATAATTAGCCGATATATTCTTCGAAAGCACTTTCGATTTGAATGCATACCATGTATTTTCGATGAATCAAACTTCAAAACATCATTATGAAAAAATTATTTCTAATATCCTTGACATTTCTAATCTACCATTTTCAAATAATAGCACAAGAATCAGAAGTAGTTCAAAAATCAGAGAAAGAATTGTTATTAGAAGCTCGAATTCCTAAATGGGTTGTACCAATATTAAATAAAGCTCATTTTTTTGATGTCTATTTCATTACAGATACGATCAATCCTTTTTATTTAGAATCAGATTTTAATGGAGACAATGTTGATGACATAGCTTTATTTATCGTAAACAAACAAAACAAAAAGTCTGGAATTGTAATCATTAATGGAAAAACAAATATTCATTATATTTTAGGCGCAGGAAAAGAGTTTGGAATGGGAGATTCTATGAATTGGGTTCAAGTTTGGACTATTTGCCGCGAAAAATCAGTTGCCTCTTTTAAAGATGGTAAAAAAGAAATGAACTTTAAATATCCTGCTATCAAAATTGTTCGAAATGAATCTATCGCTACTTACTTTTATTGGTCTGGAAATAAATACAAGACTTACAATCAAGCATTATAAGTCTTGTGGTTTTATTTATACTACTTTTCCATTCCACTTGGACGACAACAAGCAGGTAATTTTTGGACAGCATCTGGATTAGCTTTTACTTCATCTGCATCGTAACCCAAATTTGAAATTTTTTGCTTGATTGCTACCAAACTAATTTTAGAAGGCTTAAATTTTATGGTTATTTTTTTAGTAACCAAATCCAATTCAGCGAAAGTCACTCCTTTTGTATAATTCAATAATTCTTCTATTCGTTCTTTACAATCGCCACATTGCGGATTTGTTGTAATAACAACCGTTTCTGTTTTCCCTTTTTTTTCCTGACCAAAACTTGTCTGAATTCCCATCAAACAAATTAAAATAAATAATACATTTTTCATGGTTCTATTGTTAAACTATTTTACTGACACTCGATTTATCGTGAAAATTATTAATTTAATATGTTCAAAATATTTGAGACTAAGTACTTTATATAGATTTTATTGACTTATGTTTAAAATCGTTTGTTCAATTATATTAATCTGTTCGTGTAAGTGCCTTATACTCAAATATACTTGAAAATATTTAAGATTTCAAGAAAAACTTATTTATAATTGTTATAAATAAGTTAATTTTACAGAAAAAAAGAATATGAACGTTCCAGTTACATTATATGCAGAAATGACTCCGAATCCTTCAACGATGAAATTCGTAGCCAATAAATATTTACTGATAATAGGTGATTCGGTTGAATTTACTTCAAAAGCTGAAGCGAAAGGATTTTCACCATTGGCGGAAGAATTATTCAATTTTCCATTTGTAAAAGGTGTTTTCATAGCGGCAAATTTTATTACAATTACAAAAACAGACGATATTTCGTGGGATTATGTTCAGATGGAATTACGTGAATTTATCAAAGAATTTTTATCTTTTGGCAAAGATGTATTAGTTATGATGCCACTCCCAAAACCTGTTGTTGTAGATAATGATACGGATGAATCAAATACACCGAAAAAAGTTTATTCACCTAGCGAGTTTGATGATGCTATTCGAAATTTATTGGATGAATATGTAAAACCTGCTGTTGAAAGCGATGGTGGTGCTATTGATTTCAGAAGTTTTGAGAATGGGGTTGTAACGGTTTTATTAAGAGGTGCTTGCGCTGGATGCCCGTCCTCTACGGCAACCTTAAAAGGTGGAATAGAAAATTTATTGAAACAACATATTCCTGAAGTAACTTCAGTAGTGGCAGAAGCAATATAAGCTTCGACGTAAACTTTGCTCAGTCCACTTTTCTGTGGACTGAAAATCACATAAACAGCGCTTTCAATTCTGTTGCCTCTTGTGGGTTCATTTTTCCTGCTAAAATCAAACTTAATTGTTTTCTTCGAAGTGCACCTTCATACCTTTCTTTTTCTTCTTCAGATTCTGCAATAATTTCAGGGACTTGTATCGGCCCACCATGTTGATCCACAGCAACAAATGTATAAATTGCTTCGTTTGATTTTCTTCGAACTCCTGAGACTTGATCTTCCACAAAGACATCAACAAAAACCTCCATTGAAGAATTAAAAGCTCTGGATACTTTTGCTTCCAAAGTTACAATTGCGGAATGTGCAATCGGTTCGCGAAATGAAACATTGTTTACGGAAGCAGTAACAACAACTCTTCTACAATGTCTGTGAGCTGAAACACTTGCAATTACATCCATCCAAGCCAACAACTGCCCACCAAATAAATTTCCTAAAGTATTTGTGTCGTTTGGTAAAACTACTTTCGTGGTTACTGATAAAGATTCTGCTGCTGTCTTAGATTTCATTGTAATAATTATTTATTCACAAAAATACATAAAGTCAAAGAGTTTTAATAGGCTTTTTTAGAAATACATGCTCTGAAATCATGTTTTTTAAAAATTAATATCACAAAAAAATAAATCCGTATTTTTAATGCTTACATTTGCACCCAATATTTCATTCGATTTAAAATACAAAATGTCAATAGGCGCTAAAATTAAAACGTATATTGTTTTTACAAAATTTCGTTTGTCTGCATTGGTAATATTATCTGCATTGTCTGGATATTTATTTGCAAATGGACATGATTCAACTCAAATTACATTCTTATTAGTCGGAGGACTTTTAGTTACTGCTGCATCTAACGGTTCCAATCAAATTTGGGAAAGAGAATTAGACAAGTTAATGAAGCGTACCGAAAAAAGACCTTTACCACAAGAAAACATGTCTGTTAACGAAGCCATTATAGTAGTCGCTATCTGTTTATTAGTCGGGACATACATGCTCTATTTAATCAATTTGCCAGCAGCTGTTTTAGGTGTTTTTGCATACATTATGTATGTGTTCATGTACACTCCTTTAAAAAGAATAACACCATGGGCTGTATTTATTGGAGCTTTTCCTGGTGCTATTCCACCAATGTTAGGTGCTGTAGCGGCAACAGGTAAATTTGGATATCTTCCTGGCGTTTTGTTTTTTGTTCAATTCATTTGGCAATTCCCCCATTTTTGGGCCATTGCTTGGGTTGTGTATGACGATTATAAAGCTGGCGGCTTTTCATTATTACCTTCCAAACAAGGAAAATCAAAAAATTCAGCTTATCAAATAGCGATTTATTCTTTGTTATTAATTCCATTTAGCTTATTGCCTTGGTTATTAAACTGGACGAGTGATATTACATTATATGTCGGCGTCATTTTAGGAACTTTATTTTTTCTTCAATCGTACAAATTATTACTTACATTGGCCGATAAAGATGCTAAAAAATTAATGTTTGCTTCCTTTCTATATTTACCAATCATGCAATTTCTGTACGTATTTGATCGGAATTCAGATGCTATTGCAACATATATAAAAACCCTAGTATAATGAAACAAGAGTTTATGGATGAACTTTCTCCGGAGGTAAAGGAGAAAATGAAAAAAAACTTAATCTACCTTTTAATGTTTAGTGTTGTAATGGTTTTCGCGGGATTAACTTCCGCTTATATCGTTTCAATGGGAGATACTTTTTGGCTAAAATACCCGCTTCCTTCAGCATTTACCATTAGTACCATTGTTATCATTTTAAGTAGTTTAATCGTTCATTTAGGAATCAAAGCAGCTAAAAAAGATCAACTTAAAAAAGCAAAAATATTAATTACCGCTTCTTTTTTATTAGGCCTTTCATTTATTTTTTTCCAGTTCAAAGGATACAATCAATTAACAAATGAAGGAATTCATGCCGTAAACAATCATATCATTGTAACCGAAGGACGATACGGAGATTATTTTGAGATAAAATATAAGGGGCAATTTGTAGATGTAAATTCCAACGATTATTATATCAGTGGGCACAAAATGTCTTCTAAACAATATGCAGAAATGCAGTATTTTATGTCGCAATTTGAAAAATATAATCCTCAAAAAGAATTGAAAATCACAAATTATGGAAAAGATTTTATTCTCTATTTCAAACAACAACCCCTTGGACTAATAAATGGAAAATTAACTACCGTTGATGGGAAAGAATTGCAATTTGTTGATTTATATCGTTTACAAAGTTTAGCTATAAACATTGGTGATGCCAGAGGTGATTTCTTTGTAAAAGGACAAATAGGGAAAGACTTTCACATCTATTATAAAGGCAAAGAATTGGATTACCAAAACCGTGATTTATATTTCAATGGACGTAAACTTTCTAAATATTATCAAATCAAAGTAATGGAAACGGCTGACACAGCTACTTCATATTTGTATATCATTACCATTTTACATCTATTACATATCATTTTCACCTTGATCTACACTGGAAAAATGACAGTTTTCACTTGGAAAGGAAAATTTAATTCAGAAGATACTTTGAATTTAAGAATAGGCGCTATTTTTTGGCACTTTTTAGGGTTTTTATGGATTTATTTATATATTTTTCTAATTTATATTCATTAAAAATAAGGTTCCATAGTGAACAAAATCACTAATAAAACAAGATTCAAATCATAGTTTCATTTCATTTTTTTTGATATTATTCACGATTTTTCAACAATCTTTTATTAAATTTAAAATATTATTCATTAAACTTGCACAAAATTTTATAAAATGTCAGGACACGCTACAAAAGAAATTGATTCGGCAACATTATGGGGAGGTAAAATTTCTCCTTTTAGCACGAGTTATGGAAAGTTGATGATGTGGTTCTTCCTTGTGTCAGATGCATTGACGTTTGGAGGATTGCTTATCGCTTATGGGTTTACTAGATTTAATACATTAGATGCTTGGCCAATTGGTGAGGAGACGTTTAACTCTATGCCATTTTTAGGACATGGCTATCCTTTACTATATGTTGCATTAATGACATTCATTTTGATTGTTTCTTCAGTAACAATGGTATTAGCGGTTGAGGCAGGACATAGAATGGACAAAAAAGGAGTTGTAAAATGGATGATTGCAACAATTATCGGTGGTTTCTTTTTCGTAGGTTCTCAAGCTTGGGAATGGTCGCATTTCATTCACGGATCTGAATTTGGTAAAGTGGAATTGGCTGATGGATCACAAGCAATTGTACATGGTAAATTTGGTGAATTGAAAAATTTCACGGTAACTGAAGCTGGAAAACATTATAGAAAAGGTGATGTAATCACTGAAGATTTAAGACATCAATACCAACATGCAGTTGTTGAAGGTAAAGTTATTGGTGGTGCTAACGGTGGTGTCATTACATTACATGATGGGTCTATTGCGAAAGTTAATAAAGCAAAAGATGAGCACATGAAATTAATCATCAAAGTAAAAGGTGCTAAATACAAATTGCAAGACGTAATTGAAAATGAAGAAGCTTCTAGAATGTATTACGAAGCAATTGATGGTCATGCTCATAAAGTAATTTACGGTGCTAACTTGAAAGAAAACGAATACGGAACACAACAATATGCTCAATTTTTCTTCTTCATTACTGGATTCCACGGTTTCCACGTATTTTCAGGAGTTTGTATCAACATCATCATCTTGATGGGGGTTTTAAGAGGTGTTTATCACAAAAGAGGTCATTACGAAATGGTTGAAAAAACAGGTTTATATTGGCACTTTGTCGATTTAGTTTGGGTTTTCGTTTTTACTTTTTTCTACCTTGTATAATTATTAAAAAGAACCGATTATGGAAAGAGACGACATTATAGAGTATTCATTAGATGCTCACCATAGCGAAGAACAAGGAGTCATTCTTCGCAAGAAAATTTGGAAAGTTACTGCATTATTAACTGCTATTACTGTGGTAGAAGTAATGTTGGGTGCTTTCATTAAACAACATGATGCAATTTGGCCTTTGGTAAAATATTCATTCATTGTAATGACTTTGGTAAAAGCGGCTTACATTGTATTATCATTCATGCACTTAGGCGATGAAAGAAAAGCTTTGAAATATGTCATTTTAGTTCCTTACATTATTTTTATCATTTATTTGATATTTATCTGTTTAACAGAATCTACGTATGTTAGATCTATTTGGGAATCTCACGCGAATTAAAAAATTTATTGCTCATGGCAAGTAAATATTCTGCCGGTCTATCAAAAGTTGTGGTATCACTTCTTTTAGTTGGACCGGCTTTTTTATTAGTATTCATATCTACAAGAGGATGTGAACATAAATTCAAAGAATTAGAAAATTATGGCAAAGTCATAGATTATTCATTCGATGATGCCAGAGGTAAACATTTTACTTCGAAAAGCTTTCAAGGAGAAGTTATTTTAGTAACAACGCTTCAAACAACTTGTCCTGATACATGCGCAATTTCTTCTTGGCACATGGACCAGTTGATCTATCAACATATTCGAAAAAATCGAAAAAAAATGAAACAAGTACGAATTGTTTCGTTTATTACCGATACAAAAGGAAATGCGGTAGAAGATTTAACAGCCATTCAAGCTTCTATGGAAGACAATATTGTAGGTTACGACCCCAATATTTGGATATTAGCAAAGGGAGACGCAAAACCGCTTTACAGTATCAAACACAATAAACATTCTTTACTGCAAAAAGGTAAAAAATATTTTGGAGGAGAATCTTATACTGAATTAATGCTGCTTTTAGATAAAACGAATCATCTACGCATGGTTGGTAGAGGAAAATCAGAAGGAGAAATTAGACGGATGAATCAACACATTGCTTTGTTGCAAAAACAATATGCTAAAGAACGTAAATTAAAATTGAAAAAAGGAAAATAATTCATGAAATCATTTTTTATTTTAGCTGGAATTTTATTAGTTATTGCTTGTCATTCAGAAAAGAAGAAACAACGTGTGCTTCCTATAATTGGGAATTATGATATAGAATATAGGCAAGTGAATGGTGTTGAAGTAGCAGATACGGTATATCCAAAAATGGTAGCGTTTTCATATTTAAACCAAGACTCCATCAAAATTTCATCCAAAGATATGAAAGGAAAAATATGGATTGCTGAATTTTTCTTTACAAGTTGTCCAACAATTTGTCCTCCAATGACACGCCAAATGATTCGCTTAAATAAAAACACAAAAGATTTAGAAAAGTATCTTCAATTTATTTCTTTCAGTATTAATCCGACTCATGACACACCTTCAGAATTAAAAAAATATATTCACAAACACCATATAAAAGCGAAAAATTGGCAATTTTTCACAGGGGATGAAGCAAAAACACACGAACTTGGAATTAATAACTTTCAAATTTTCGCAGGACAAGATCCAGCATCAGCAGGTGGTTATGCCCATTCAGGGGCATTTACGTTAGTCGATCGTGAAGGTTATGTTAGAGGTGTTTACTTAGGAACAGATCCTAAAGAAGTAAATAAATTAGAAAAAGATTTAAGAAAATTATTGAAATATGAATACGAAGTTAACTGATCCAAAAAAATTAAAGAATGCAAAAATTGCGATATATTCCGCTTCTATTGCTATACCTTTAATTGTTGCAGCTTTGTTTAAAGTTAAAATTCAAGATGTTAATCTTAATTTTTTACCAAAATTCTATGCAACAATCAATGGAGTTACAGCGGTATATTTAGTAATGGCATTGATCGCGATAAAAAGAAAAAATCAGCTGGCACATAGAAGATATATACGCCTATCATTATTGCTATCTCTATTATTTTTAGCTTGTTATGTAGCTTATCACATGACTTCTGATCCAACCCATTATGGAGGAAGCCAAACTAGATTGTATTACTTTTTATTGATTTCGCATGTAATATTGAGCATCGCAGTAGTTCCAATAGTTTTATTTACTTACCTTTTCGCTTGGCAAGGAAATTTTGAAAAACATAAACGTTGGACACGTTTTGCTTGGCCTTTATGGTTTTATGTTGCTGTAACAGGAGTCGTTGTTTACATTATGATTGCCCCATATTATTCTTTTAGCTAATTTACTTTTCATAAAGTAACTGTCTGAAATTATTGAAATTATAATAAATTTAGACTGATTCTAATTAGAATCAACTTTTTTAAAATTCGTAAAAAAGCTTTTGCGATGTCCCAAACCCCATTCCAGCATGGCATCTAAAACAGATTGAAAAGAATGACCCGATTCTGTCAATTCATATTCGACTGATACAGGTATTGTATTGTAAACCGTTCTTTTAATAATTCCATTCATCTCCAAATCTTTTAACTCTTTAGAAAGCATTCTTGGTGTGATTTTTGGAATTTCTCTTTCCAGTTCTTTGAATCTTTTTTTTCCGTACAACAAAGAACCAATGATGGGCAATTTCCATTTACCATTCATTACATTCAATGTATCATTAATAGCCAAAACAAATTGCTTAGAACAACTTTTTACTTTTTCAAATTCTAAAACATCTTCCATAACTCTATTAAAATTAATAACTATACATTAGGATACTACTATCTTTAAGTATAGAAGTTGTAAATATATAGCTAATATACATAAATTTGTAATCATATTAGTTGTCTAGGTAAGTATAATTAACAAATTAAAAAAATAACATGAAAAAAGTATCCATTTTTGCAATTGCGGCATTCGCATTATTCTCATTCGTAAAATTAGAAAGTATGATTTGGACAGTAGATGCTGTACATTCAAATTTCCAGTTTTCTATAAACCATTTAGGAATTAATGATTTCAAAGGTAGTTTTGGCAATTACACTTCTACCATTTCTAGTACAAAAGAAGATTTCTCAGATGCTAAAATTGAATTAAATGCAGAAGTTTCTTCTATCAACACAGGAAACACAATGAGGGATGAACATTTAAAAGGTGCAGAATATTTTGATATAGCTACGTACCCTACATTTAATTTTAAAAGCACTTCATTTACAAAATTAAAAGGAAATACTTATAAAGTTGTTGGTGATTTAACTTTTCATGGTGTTACAAAATCAGTGACATTAGAAGCAATTCACAATGGATCAACAGTACATCCTATGAATAAAAAAACTGTTTCTGGATTTAAAATAACAGGTGCAATCAAAAGAAGTGATTTTAATTTCGCTAAAGAAATGCCTTCTGCCATGTTAAGTGATGAAGTTAAAATTTCGGCTGATTTAGAATATGCGAAAAACTAAGATGAAAACAAACAACTTATATAAATTAGCAACGCTATCCATATTGTGGGTGGCGTTTGCTTTTATGACAAATACCGAATGGAAGATCTCGAAAGAATTTGCCATACAATTCTCAAACAATGATGTCACGGGAGTTTTTAAAAAATTTGAAGGGAAAATACTTTTTGATAAAGATGAATTAGCGAGTTCAAAGCTTGACTTTACAGTTGACATTGCTTCCGTGAATACAGGTAATGAAACTCAAAATAAACATTTAATGAATAGGGAATGGCTTGATGCTGAAAGGTATCCTAAAGCTACTTTTAAATCCATTGCATTTGTTAAACAAGAATCTGATTATATTGTCAATGGGACATTAGAAATACATGGAATAAAAAAAGAAATTATGATTCCAATAGCAATACAATACAAAGATTCAAAAGGGGAAATTAAATCTAAATTCACTTTTAATAGATATGATTTTAATGTTGGAAAAAAAGGAGATGGTGTAGATGAAAATATACAGATGGAAATTACGATACCATTTGAAAAGTAAAATTAACGCTTTTTAGTAAAAAATGACTTGAGCAACATACTGCATTCTTCCGCTAATACACCATTAGTTATTAATGTTTTAGGATGATACAATTCATGTTGAAATCTACCTGCGCCACGTTTTTCATCTCTTGCTCCAAAAACAATTTTATCAATTTGAGACCAATACAATGCTCCTGCACACATCACACATGGCTCTAAAGTAATGTACATCGTACAGCCTGTTAAATATTTTCCTCCCAAAAATTCAGCAGCAGCAGTTATTGCTTGAATTTCTGCATGCGCTGTCACATCGTTCAGTTTTTCAGTAAAATTATGTGCTTTCGCAATTATTTGGTTGTTGCACACGACAATTGCGCCAACGGGTACTTCGCCCAATTCAAAAGCAGTTTGTGCTTCTAAAAAAGCTTGTTTCATAAAATATTCGTCGTTGAATGGGTTAATCATGCTATAAATTTAAGAAACTGTTTTATTTTTGAACGAAATTTGAAATTAATTCATTTTTTATAAATTCCAAATAATATGAACACGCAAATTCCGTCACTTCAAAAAGGAGATTTAATTTACATCACTGCGCCAGCAAAATCAATTGATGCCCATTGTATTGATTTTGCTAAAAACTTTTTTGAAGCAAATGGATTTAACGTATTAATTAGTGAACATTGCTTAGGAGTATATCATTACTTTTCAGGTTCAGATGAACAGAGAGCTGCTGATTTTCAATTTGGATTAGATCATCCTGAAGTAAAAGCCATTATTTGTGCAAGAGGAGGATACGGTTGCATTCGAATTTTAGATATGATACAATGGGCAGGAATGTTGCGTCATCCAAAATGGATTATTGGATTTAGTGATGTGACTATTTTTCATCAACGAATGCAACGATTTGAATTACCAAGTATTCACGGAACAATGCCGTTAAATTTTGAGTCCAATAGCAAAGATGCTTTGAAAACATTGCTTCTCGCAACGTCCAATGAAACGTATTCTATCGAAACTTTTTTTTATGAAAAAAACAAACCGGGAATTGCTTCTGGAAAATTAGTAGGCGGAAATTTATCCATTTTATACAGTTTATTAGGTACAGATGATCAAATCGACTTTGACAATTCAATTTTATTTATTGAAGATTTATCCGAACAAATTTACCACTTGGATCGTATGTTTTATGCCTTTGCTAAAGCGGGTATTTTAGAGAAAATACAAGGTTTAATTGTTGGTGGTTTAACAGATATGAAGGATACGGCAATTTCATTCGGAAAAACATGCGAAGAAGTTATTTTAGAACATTTGAAATATAAAAAAATTCCAATCGCCTTTCATTTTCCAGCTGGTCATATTGACGACAATCAAGCACTTGTTTTAGGTCGAAAAGTAACATTGCAAGTAACTGAAGAAAAAACGAAATTGGAGTTTTTATACTAAATCCTCAAAAATATTATTATCTATAAATTAGTTATAAAAAGGGTATTTCTACCCCTTTAAATTAATCTTTTACAATATGAATTGTTGTTGTTTTAGACTCTGAAATAAAATTAACAAGATAAGACCCAGTAGATAAATGGCTAATATCTATTTCGTTATTTGAAGGTGTTATGTATTGAGAATAAACAATTATCCCAGAAAAAGAATATATTTGAATCAATCCTTCTTCTATATTAGAGTTTAATTTAAATTTATTACTAACTGGATTCGGAAGTATCGATATACTACTAGCGCTATCAATAAAAAAACTACTATTTCCTACTTGATTTTCAATAGTAGAGCGTTCTGAAATTTCTATTTCAAACGAATATTCTCCATCTAATTTTTCTGAATACTCCAATAAGGCTTGAGCTCTACCTGAACAAATGCAATAACGAGAATCAGATGCAATTTCTACTATTTTAGCTAAATCACATGTTGAAGATTCAAAATAATTTTTTACAGATTCTACATTTCTAATATTTCGCAATACATTATTTAATTCTACTGTTTTACCATAATTAACAGTAGAATTAATATTTTCATTAACTTTTTCAATATCATTTTGAATTATATATGCATTCACTAATAATTCTTTATAAAAATCTTCAGACCTTGACGATAAAATTGAAACTAACTCTTCAAATCCTTTTACTTCCTCTGGATCTAAAAGAATCTCTCTAATTATATGATCTAAATTAAAAAAAATAAGCTCTTCTAGGTATTGGATATTTTGATTTAAAATATCTCTTTTCGAAAGTGCATTTAATTGATTGTTATTAATTTGATTTTTAATTCCAAAAGGGTAATTTTTTGTTTCAATTATTGATAATACTTCTTTAGACAATGGGGAATTTGCTAATATTACTTGAATTAAATTACCATACGAAGGATTTTTATTTATATATGCTATTAATATTTCATCAGATAAATACGGCGATGCTTCCAAAAGAATATTAAGTTTGGAATTAACATTTCCAACATTCAATTCTTCTAATAATTCAATTGATGCTCCTTTATGAAGTAAAGCAAAATTTTGTTCTAAAAGAATTTTATTAGAAATAATTTCAGATTGAAAATCTATAATTGTTTTTCCTAGATTAGAAGGACAGCCATATTGTTCAACATATGAAACAGGATTATTATTAATTGTAACTAAGTAGGGAGACATTAATGTATTTGTATAGGAATCAGGAATGAAATTATATCCATTTACATGAACATATTGAATTGGAAAAGAACCTGATAAACTAAAATCATGCTGATAATATAGATTGCTTTCTCCAACAAGGGAAAAATTATTATTTGAAGCTTTTTGATTTGCTAATAATATTGAAGATGGATCATAATAACCTTGATTGTAAGCAATACTCCCATTTCTTGAAGAAATATCATGCATTTCTATAGGCGATTTATAATCATTACATTTCCAAACTAAACCAACTGGTTTTCCTTCAAATAAATTTGAATTCGATCCTTCGGACTGACATCCAATATATAATTTCACAAATTTATTTTTATATACTAAATTTGATTCTTTACCAGAGTTTCTTATTACGATACCATATGTAAAATCATTGTTCATTAAATTCATTGATGAAAAATCATTTTCTTCAATTTGATATCTAGTACAGTTTGTTAAATATAAACCTGCAGTTTGCATACCTATTTTCTCAGCAACAATAAATTTATTTCTAATTATTTTAGATAATATTACTCCTTTTGCACTTATTCCAATGTTATTGTTTATAAATTCGTTTCTATCTGAACTAAATGTTAATATATCATTGGCATTAGAAACAAGTATCCCTCTATTTAAATTTTCGAATTTATTTGGGTCAAACGATGTACAAGGAAACGAATTTGAAATGCATCTAGCATTCGCCATAAAACTTGCATTTATACAATATATCCCATTCCCTTCATTAAATTCATCAAACTGATTTGGAATATTATTTAAGAAATCACAACCATAAATTCCTATTCCTTTAACATTCCTTAATTCAATATGATTAATAGGAAGATAATCATTATTTTTTATTGATGTTATAAAAAAACAATTTGAAAATGTCGATTTATTATTATTTCCATTTGGAGAAATATAATTTGCAATTACAACTCCTCTTTGATTATTATTAAAATATGAATTTGAAGCTTGAATGATTCCTCCCGCTTTATTTGTATTGTAAACACCATTGTTATTTTGAAGTGTAATTACCCCTATTTTAGCAAATTCAATTTTAGAATTATTTAATAATACAAGTCGTCCTTGTTTAGTATTATTAATTGCAGGTATATTAGATATATTACCCTGAATTAATAAATTATTTCCCCATACTTCAACTCCTTCCCAAACTTTATCAACTCCACATCTTTCATCTAAAGTAAGTATCGTGTTATTTAATTGTAATTTAGCTCCATTATTTGATAAATCCCCTTCCTCAATTATTAATTTTGCTCCTGGTGCAAATTTGATAATCATGTTGTTGATTGTAACCACATTTCCTCTTGAAATTCGTAATTCATCTCTTATTGTAACAACATTGCTATTAGTTGTTGCAAGTGGATTATTATTTAACCCTGCTGACCAAGTTCCATTTGATGTAGTTGAAAATGATTCTTTATCATAACTAGAAAAAGAAGTACAACATTCTATATTATCTTGCAAATGATCACTATAATCCATTCCATCAATATTATCTGATATTAAAAAAACTCTTTGAGTTGGGGTAAATAAATTATTTCCAGCATAACTAGTATCTATTTGATAACTAAATATAGGATTTAAACTCAAATTAGTAATGTCTGGAATATCAGGATTTGTCATTTTATAAATCCCACTTTGGGATGCAAAATATAAATTTCCATCAATTCCTATTTCCATATATGAATAATCTAATTTCTGTGTATTTGTTAAATTTAATGGTATTATAGTTGGAGATTGTAAATCAAAATCAATATAATGTAAAGTAGAAATATTAATAGAATTAGTTAAACCATAAGTAGCTTTGGAAGTTGTATATAATTTTTTGGTGGATGGAGAGAATTCTAATCCATAAAAACTTATTATTTCACTTGACCCTGTTGGGGAACAACTAAAGGTATATTCATTTAATAAAGTGGTCATATTTGAATTAAGTTCAAATACTTTTAATATTTCACCATCAAAACCCATCGTAAATGCTACTCGATAACTTTGAATATTTTCATCAAAAACAACTTCTAATTCTGAGCGTTTTGTTGAATTATTTGTTATATCAATGTGATCAAATCTTTTCCAATACCTCAACTCTCCATCTGACTGAATTTGAATAATATACAAGTGAGTATTCAGGAAACAAAGTACAAACCTTGTCCCATCTGCTCTCAATTGAGTTGCTCCTAAAGATAAACATCCATTTTCTTTTGTTTGATCTGACCACATTTCATTCATCACAGGTAAATCTCCATTTGTATTTATTACACTAGAAGTTGAATTAGTGTTAAATATCTCTATACTTTGATAAACATATTCGTCTAAATATGTTGGTCCTCCATACCATGTTCCGCGTTTTATTACCTCTTTTGTTGTTGCATCATATAAACAATAAATAGGTGTTGAAGATATAATTGGATCTATAGGTGTAGGTGGGGTACCTGTCGAATCTTCATCTCCTGGTATCTTACCCGGAAGAATTTCTCCTGTAGCATCTTGAGTTACATAAGAGCCGAATATAAAATACCAATTACATTTGGTTGGATGAGGAACAATAACTGTTTCTTGCCCATGAAAATTAGTATTGGAATTAGCAATATTAATTGTATATGGGGACATTGAATTTAGTAGTGGTAAAGCAACCGAAAGATTAGCTTCAGTTGTCCATGCATGATCAATAAATTCCCCATTATTATCATAAATTAACCCATCATTTACAAAAAATTGCAGATTACCGTTGAAATCTGCCATCACATTCGCACTTCCCTCTGCTAAAACGCCATCGTAATAATCGGTTGGTAAATTTAAATCATTGGTTATGGGACCTGTAGGTAAAGCAAGTAAACCTCCTGATAAAATTTCTAGATATTTATTCCCTATAATAGATATTGGATTTTGAGAATAAATAATATTAAATGCAAAAAGGTGAATAGTAAAATAATAGATATTTTCATAGATGAATTATTGTTAATTATTTGCCAAAAATAAAAATTATGTTTTAATTTACAAGTAATATTTTAATTAAATACTTTTATCAAAAATGAAATGCTACTTAATTTCTTTTTTTCTTTTTTGTTATTGTACCTGTATCTGTCAAGTTAATCTTTACCAAGATGTTTGGAAAGGTGGAGTAAAGGTAAATGGTGTTTCATCTGGTATGACGTATTTAGGAAATTTTACTATCGATTTATCCATTCCTCCCCAAGCTACTTTAAAGAAAATTTTTCTAATAACAAATAGTCAAAGAAATCCTGACAGTACTTTACTACAAGTAAATTCAACTCCTGTAGAAATAAATTCTTTAAATCTTATTTGCAGCGTAAATCATTTATGCCCATATATTACTCCTGTAAATATTTATTATAAAGATATAACCTCCCTTTTACTCAATGAAGATTTAACAAACATTACCGTATCGTTGAACTCATCGTGTCCCAACATTATTAATTGCGGTTTTAACACTGTATCATTTATTGTTTTATATGAAGATGCAAACCTTCCGGAAATTACATTTTCTTTGCTAATTCCCAATTTAAGCCTTATTGGGCAAGAATCTTACAGTTTGGTCAACTTAAACCCGGTAAACACTTCTTTTCCTGTTGGACTTTCTATTTTTATGGACAGATCTTGTAATTACATGACTGATGCATCCAATGTATATGTAAACAATAATTTTTTAGGTGCAATCTATGGAGAAGATATTCAACATCTGAATTATATGTGTTCGGGCACACAGGGAGATTATATATATGAAAACCAAACCTTAACAGCCCTCGAAGATGACAATATCGATCTTGCTTTTCAGCATACTGATGCATTGGGGGATATTTCTTCTCTGCTTACCATGAATAACACTGATTTTAATTTGATCCTCGAACACAATAATTTGAATGGCTCATCAGCTTATAGAAATATTTACACGATGTTCCCTCTATCTTATATATCAAATTGTTCAGAAATAAATGTTTCACTGAGTAAAGACACAACTATTTGTGAAGGAGAAACTGTTCAATTGGTTGCAACTGGAGGCATCGCTTATGAGTGGCTAGCTTCAACAAGTTCATCATCTCCACCGACAAATTCAGGGACTCATGTAGGTTTGAATTGTTATGATTGTCCCAATCCAATATTCTCTGGAAATTCTTCTCAATTATATACTGTTCGGATTTGGAGTTCAGATTCATGTTCGGTCGTTAGACCAATTATGGTCAAAGTTAATCCTAAACCAACATTTAACTCCTTTTACAGTTCAAAAACAGACTGTGGTTTTGCAACAGGAAATTTAAGTGTTTCCTCCTACAATGCTATCAATTATAATCTTGACAACACTTTTAGTCAGATTGACGGTCAATTTCACAATTTAAATGCAGGAAATCACAGTATTAAAATAACGGATATAAATAACTGTTTTAATGATACACTTTTCTTAATAAAAAACACGATTAATGTGAATGCTTTTTTGAGTGCTACACCAACTTTAGGAAACATTCCTTTAAGTGTTTCTTTACAAAATGAAAGTGTTAACTCTACAGATTACACTTGGAATATTAATGGAATTTTACAAAATAACCCTATAAATTCTGTTACTTTCGATTCTATTGGTACTTATTCAATTGAACTAATTGCATTTGCTGTCGATTCAACTTGCAGCGACACCGCTTGGGTAACAATTACAGTAAATGAGCATTTAATAATGAATATTCCGAATATTATTACTTCAAACAATGATAAAATAAATGATTGTTTAGGTATTACGACCAATCAGGATGTTGAAATAAAAATTACACTATTAAATCGCTGGGGTAACAAAATAGTTGAAAAAAACCAAAAAATTAGTTCAGGAATATATACAGAAATATGGGATGGTACATCCCAAGGAAATAAAGTATCAGATGGTATTTATTTTTATACAATTATTTGGAAAACAATAAATGACAATGGAAAAACAGATGGGTTTATAACTGTAATAAATAACTAAGAGACAAATATTCAACTATTTAAAACACATAATTCTTTAACAGAATCAACTCATCAGTATTTTAGACTTAATCCGCTTTCCCCAAAATAGATTCTAATTCTTCGAAATTAATAGGTTTGATACAAAAATTAAGCATATTCGTATTTTCAGCACGTGAGCGTGTTTCTCTATCGGAATTTCCAGTAATATAAATCACAGGAATAGGTTTTACTTTATTAATTTGTTCTGTAGCTTCAATTCCGTCTATCATACCTTTTAAACGAACATCCATTAAAATTAAATCTAAATCATTTTTTAAGGCGAAATCTACGGCTTCTTCTCCAGATTTAAGTGTTTTAACAACCTCATGACCTAACAATTCAACGAAACGAGAATTTAACATTGTCAATATTAAATCATCTTCAACTATTAAAATTCTTTTCTTTTCCATCATTTACAAATCTCTAAACCGTAAAATAATCTCACATCCTTTATTGACAGCAGTATTATTTATAAAATCACTATTCAATTGAAAAGCAAACGCATTAATTAAATTTGTTCCAATTGAATTATTTTGAAGTGTTTTTTCAAAATCAAAACCAATACCATCATCTTTATAAACTAATTCTAATAAACCGTCACATTCCGTTATGGATATAAAAATACTTCCTTTTTCCATTGAATTAAATGCGTATTTATAAGAATTTGTTATCAATTCATTAACTAAAAGTGAAAAAGGCAAAGCAGATTCCATAGATAATTCAACATTTTCAATTTCACTAATAATATCAATTTCTTTTGATTGTATCGTGTAAGAAATTTTTATAAAATGTAACAATTCACTTATGTAAGTTTTTAAATCAATTTTATTCAAATCTTTATGCGCATACAACTTCTCGTGTAAAAGAGCAATCGATTTAATCCGATTTTTTGAATCTTTCAAAATATCAGAAATTACTTTCTCTTTAACAAAAACATTTTGCAAATCAATAAGTCCTGAAATAACTGCTAGATTATTTTTCACGCGATGGTGAACTTCAGCTAACAAAATATCTTTTTCCTTAATTGACTTTTGTAAATCAACGTTTATATTATTTTTTTCAGCTATTTCAATAATAAGTTTTTTTTTGTTGATTTTCAAGCTGTAAATTAACATCCTTTAGTAATTCAATGTATATTTTGTTGTTTCTAGCAAATATTGCGATTAAAACGAAACAAATAATTATACTAAAAAAGAAGTTCAACGAATATAATAAATGTAAAATTTTCAAGTCTATAAGAGCACTTTGAACAATATTATAAGCATCAATTATGAAAATTGAACTAAAAGTTAAAAGATTAATTCCAATACAAAAATAAATAAGCTTCTTTTGTCGGATTCTAAAAAGTAAATATATTAATTGAGGAGATGCAAAGAGGTATAAATAAAAACCTGAATTAAAACCCAAATAACTTGAAAAAAGTAATACACCAACATTTGTAGCAACAATTGAAATTATTCGCGCTAATGCATGAAATTCTTTTTTGTTTAAGAAATAAGTTACCAAAAAGAGAAAACCAACAATAGAAACTAAAATAGCTGGTAGATATAATTGTACAAATAAATAAAAAATAGCCGACAAACCCGAAAGCAAAGCAATTGTCAACGAAATACGATTAATTGTCTTTACAATCGTTTCCTTACCTTTTTCGTTAATTTGCTGTAATGAGGCCATATTGCTTATTTTAATTTTTTAACTAAAACAATTGCAAAGGACAAATCTAATATAAAACAAGCAATTCCAAGTGTTTGCACGAAATAATTCGACGGATAGATTAAAAACATCGACACAGTGATGCAACCTGTACCTAAAAATTTACACCACGCTATTATTAGGGAATAATTCGAAGCATTGTTTCTAAAATAGGCTATCGGGTAAAGTAAAGAGATAATAAGGTTTAAAATGTAACCAGAATTCGCTCCGATTGATGTGTCAAATCCTTGTTTCACAAAAAAATAATTCAAAGGCAACCATATCAATGTGATACCAACCAATATTTTTTTTTTTTTTTTTTTAAAAAAAGGTATGTCTATTTGTTTGGCACCATAAATAAATACCATACTAAAAATTAGAACATCAATCCAAAAACAAACCTGGTAAGAGACTGCATAAAATTTTCCTGTTGAAGGAGTAAAGCAAAAACTCCACACAAACTCCCAAGCAATATTCCCAGATGCTATAAAAAAAGGCATTTCAACAAATTTCAATTTAAAACTATTACGAACTAATACAACATACGTAATAAACCAAAAAAAACACCCTACTCCATTCCATAACAATTGAGCTTTTGTGTAATCTGTAAAATTAATCCATGGCATAATTTAACTGTTTAAAATCATCATTTAATCCCTAACCCACAAGATGAACTTCGACAAGGTGACTGAGCTTGTCGAAGTCATCCTTGTCGAAGTTCATCCTTGTCGAAGTCATCCTTTCATCCTCCAACTTGCCTTCAAAGAAGACGGAATGTAAAAATCTGCATTGTATGTTTCTAAATAAAAAGCTGTCATTTTACGAAGAAATTTTTGTGTAACACGAGCATAAATTTTTCTAAAGATAATGTGTTTTCCTTCAAGTCGCGTAATTAAACGAATGAGGAAAATAAAAAGCTGTCCTTTCAAATTGCCTAATAAACCTATTTTTTTATTAATACCTAATAACTTAGGAATATCCGTTCCGATTTCTTTTGAAACCTTTTTAGTAAAAAAAGGAATCAGAAAGTAAGGCATTGTTTTCAAGCGAATTTCAGATAAAAACGTTTTTCGAAAAAGATGTTCTGAAAAATCCATCAGCGACTTTGTCAATAATTTACAATCTTCACTTGAATCCTGATTTCTTTGTATGATTGCAATACCCAAATCCCAACCTTCTTTATTGTTTTTTGGATAAAGCTTCGAATCAACTCCCATAAAATATCCTACAACAATCCATAAATGAATATACGCATCTTTTTCTTTTTCTGTTAATTTAGCTCCCAGCAATTCTAATCCACTTATTATTAACGCAGAAAATGACATCAATGTTCCCGCCATTTCCTCTTGATTAATTGGTGCTCCCATTTCTTCAATATCCCATCCTTCTGGATTGTATTTTTCATGCAATAAAAAATAGCGAATTGCTGCATGATATAAACGTACTTTTTTAGCTGTAACTATACCTGCTCCATCTGGTGATAACCCGCCAGGAGTCATGACATCCATCACTATTTTTGAAGTTTCAAATAACCTTCGAAAAGTTCTACCGACATCTTTATTAGCTCCCGTTAATCTTCCTGTAGCAGCCAATACCTTCGCGCCATTTTTACAAGAATAACATAACGGCAAAGCATAAAAGTTTAAGATCAATGACACTTGTGGACCGTATCTAACGTAAACTTCTTGTGCAAGTGCAATTTTGGATTCATCAGCCCATAAAGGTAAATCCATGTTTGTATTAAAATAATTATAAACAGATTGGTCTAAGTCATTCCCCTTCTCTATATCATTATTATCATTTAAAGACATAAATAATTGTCGAAGTTCTGAAAAATCGTCTCCAAGAACAATGTCATGAATAATCTCTTCAGCAACTGGATCTGTTTGATAACTCATTGATTTCAGGAAAGATTCAGTCCATTTATTTGTAGTTTCAGTCATAAAATTGAACTTAAATTATTAAATGAATTATTAGTAATCTGTCTAAATTTATTATGATTTCAATATTTTAAGTCTTTTCCTCTCAAAACGCGTTAAGTTTTTAAGAAATAAAGATCCATTATTACTGAAAATCTTGCCTTTTTTGAGTAAAAAATCCAATAAAATCTTTTTATTATAAGTTCTCAATTTAAAAAAAATCCTTGAACCTGTCAAAAAAAATCGAAACAAGGCAAACAAATGTTTAGACAGCGTTTTTAATTTACAAAATCACAATTTTTTTATAAACGAACTTACCTTCTTTTTCAATTATAGCTTGGTAAAAGCCTTGTGGAATATTTTCAATCACAATTTCTTTAGAATCTCCAAAATCCCATTTTCCAATGTAAGTTCCAGATGTACTATATAAAGTAAACGTAGCATTTTCTACAGCTACTACATTGAATTTTCCAATACCTGATGGATTTGGATAAACAAAAGTTTCAACTGTTTCTAAATTATTTTCAGATGATTGAGAAAATAATGGAAACGTAATAAGGATAAATAAGAGCGTTTTCATACGGATAAATATTGGAGAGAGTTTAACAATTTACACTATAACGAAAAGTATTAGAAAGAATTACAGTTTTCAGGAAAATAAATCAAAATAAGCTCCTTAATTAAATTCAGTCTAAATAAGAACAAAATCGTTATTTATTTGCTTTAACTGTTAAATTTGTGGTGAATTTTTCAAAAATATATATACCTTATGAGTAAGTCTGTATTATTAAAATCCTCAATAGCCAAGAAGTATTGGATGGCATTGACAGGATTATTTTTATGCCTCTTTCTAGTTGGACACCTTCTAGGAAATTTGCAATTATTTGCAGGAGGAGAGGAAGGAAGAAGAGCATTCAACGAGTATGCTTATTTCATGCAACACAATCCTTTAATCAAAGTAATGTCGTATGTAACATATCTGTCGATTTTATTTCATGCGATTGATGGAATCATGTTGGCTGTTCAAAACAAAAAAGCGAGACCAGTTCAGTATGCAGTAAATAATGCAAAATCTAATTCTTCAGGTTTCGCTAGACAAATGGCTCTGTTGGGAAGTATTATTTTTATTTTCATCATTACACACATGGTGAATTTTTGGGCAAAAATGCATTTTGATGGTAAAATGCCAATGCATACAATTAATAAAGAATTGGAAATTCAAGGTCAAGATCCAATGACAGGTCAGCCAACAACTCAGAAAATTCCAGTTACTTATGCTTTAACAACAAAAGGAGATTACAAAGAAGTATCTTTCATTAATCCAATGACGAAAGTATCTGAAAATGCCGTTGATATTAAAAATCACACAGAATTGTATGATAAAAATTCTAAATTAAAAATAGGCGAAGGTTACAAAGATTTGCATTCAGTAGTGTTGGCTTTCTTTGGAAAGAAAAATGATGGAAATTATCCAATTAATGATATGGGCAAAGCAGCTGCAATATTATATTTAGTCGCTATGATTGTTTTATCTTTCCACTTAATGCACGGGTTTTCTTCTGCTTTTCAATCTTTAGGAATAAGACATAAAAGATATACACCAGCAATTGAAATGTTTGGTAAAATATTTTCTATAGTAGTGCCTGCATTATTTGCAATTATTCCACTATATATCTGTTTCGGTTAAGTACGATATTTAAAAATTTAGATAGCTATGTCAATATTAGATTCAAAAATACCAGAAGGTCACATTTCTCAAAAATGGACTGATTATAAAGATCACTTAAAATTAGTTGCCCCAAATAACCGTCCTAAAATCGACGTCATTGTTGTTGGAACAGGATTAGCTGGAGCTTCTGCTGCTGCTTCATTTGGAGAAATGGGATACAATGTGAAAGCATTTTGTTTCCAAGATTCACCAAGAAGAGCACACTCAATTGCTGCTCAAGGTGGTATCAATGCTGCAAAAAATTACCAAAATGATGGAGATAGTATTTTCCGTCTATTTTATGATACAATTAAAGGTGGGGATTACAGAGCACGTGAAGCAAACGTTCACCGTTTAGCTGAAGTTTCTGGTAACATCATCGACCAATGTGTGGCTCAAGGTGTTCCTTTTGCACGTGAATATGGTGGTTTATTAGATAACCGTTCATTTGGTGGCACACAAGTACAAAGAACATTTTATGCAGCTGGTCAAACTGGTCAACAGTTATTGTTAGGTGCTTATTCTGCTTTATCTCGTCAAATTGGTTTGGGACGTGTTAAGATGTACAATCGTCACGAAATGTTAGACATTGTAAAAGTGGATGGCAAAGCAAGAGGTATCATTGCTCGTAACTTAGTTACAGGGGCTGTTGAAAGACATTCAGCTCATGCTGTTATTATTGCTTCAGGAGGTTACGGAAACGTATATTTCTTATCTACCAATGCAATGGGAAGTAATGTTACTGCTGCTTGGAAAGTTCATAAACAAGGAGCATTATTTGCAAATCCATGTTATGTACAAATTCACCCAACTTGTATTCCTGTTCACGGAACAAATCAGTCAAAATTAACATTGATGTCTGAATCTTTACGTAACTCTGGAAGAATCTGGGTTCCGAAGAAGAAAGAAGATGCTGAAGCGATTAGAGCAGGAAAATTAAAACCAACTCAAATTGCTGAAGAAGACAGAGATTATTACTTAGAAAGAAGGTATCCTGCTTTTGGGAACTTAGTTCCACGTGACGTTGCATCTAGAGCAGCAAAGGAAAGATGTGATGCAGGTTTTGGGATTGAAGCAAATGACACAAACGAAGGTGTTTACTTGGATTTCTCTACTGAAATTAAAAATAAAGGAAAACAAACTGCTTATGCACAAGGAATCCATAATCCTTCAGAAGAACAAATTATTGCTTTAGGTAAAAAATGGGTAGAAGAGAAATACGGTAACTTATTTCAAATGTACGAGAAAATTACAGATGAAAATCCGTATGAAACTCCTATGAAAATTTATCCTGCTGTTCACTATACAATGGGTGGTGTTTGGGTTGATTACAACTTACAATCTACAATCCCGGGTTGTTTCGTAGCAGGAGAAGCTAATTTCTCAGATCACGGAGCGAATCGTTTAGGTGCTTCTGCATTAATGCAAGGATTAGCAGATGGTTATTTCGTATTACCATATACTGTTTCAGATTATTTAGCAAATGAAATTCGAACAGGAGCTATCTCAACAGATTTACCAGAATTTGAAGCTGCTGAACAAAGAGTGAAAAATCAAATTGATAAATTCATTGCAAATAAAGGTACAAAATCCGTAGATTACTTCCATAAAAAATTGGGATTAATCATGTGGAATAAAGTAGGTATGGGAAGAAATGCCCAAGGCTTAGCAGAAGCAATCGAAGAAATTGCTCAAATTAGAGAGGAATTTCATAGAGATGTATTTGTTCCAGGTAGTGCCGACGAGTTAAATCCAGAATTAGAAAAAGCAATTCGTGTTGCTGATTTCATGGAATTAGGGCAATTAATGGCAATCGATGCTTTACAAAGAAAAGAATCTTGTGGTGGTCACTTTAGAGAAGAATATCAAGATGCTGAAGGAGAAACATTACGTGATGATGAAAACTTTAAATTTGCTGGTGCTTGGGAATACAAAGGTGATGATATCAATCAAGAAGTTCTTCATAAAGAAGAGTTGAAGTATGAATTCATTAAAATAGCAGCTCGTAATTATAAGTAAAAAGTCATTAGTTTTTAGTTAATAGTCAATAGTTTAAGTGTATTAATGAATAAGATTAAGTCATATAAGGATTTATTAATTTGGCAGAAAGGTATAAGTATTCCTAATTTAGTTTATACGTTACTAAAATCTTTTCCAAATGAAGAAATGTATGCATTAACTAGTCAATTAAAAAGCTCAACTATTTCAGTTCCAAGTAATATTGCAGAGGGATTTGGTAGAAATTCAGTAAAAAGTTATTTGAATTTTCTAAAAATTTCTAGAGGATCATTATTTGAATTAGAAACACAATTGATTATAACTGAAAATCAGAATTACATTCAAGATATTGAGCTTTATAATAAAATAATGGGTTTGATTATTGAAGAAGGAAAAATGATTAATTCTTATATAAATAAATTTGAGCAAAATTTAAAAAAATTATGTTTAATTAGGTCTTTATCGAATGTCAAGCTATTGACTAATGACTATTGACTAAAAACTCAAAGATAAAATGGCAAGTAAAACAATAAACATAAACTTAAAGATTTGGCGTCAAAAGAATGCTAATTCTAAAGGAAGCATGGAAACTTATAAATTAGATAATGTTTCTACTGACAGCTCTTTTTTGGAAATGTTGGATCAATTAAATGAACAATTAATTAACGAACGTCAAGAGCCTGTCGCTTTCGATCATGATTGTCGTGAAGGAATCTGTGGAATGTGTTCTTTATTCATTAATGGTGAAGCACACGGACCAGATAGAGCAGTTACAACTTGTCAGTTACACATGCGTAAATTCAAAGATGGGGAAACAATTTTTGTTGAACCATTTAGAGCAAAAGCATTTCCAGTAATCAAAGATTTAGTTGTTGACAGAACATCTTTAGATCGAATTCAACAAGCTGGAGGATTCGTTTCTGTGAATACTTCAGGTAATACAATGGATGCAAATGCTATTCCAATTCCAAAACACGATGCTGATAAATCTTTTGAAGCAGCGGCTTGTATTGGTTGTGGTGCTTGTGTAGCTACATGTGTCAATGCTTCAGCGATGTTATTCGTCGCAGCAAAAGTATCTCAATATGCTTTATTACCTCAAGGTAAAGTTGAAGCAAGAGACAGGGTTTTAAATATGGTTAGAACAATGGATGAAGAAGGATTTGGGAACTGTACAAACACAGGAGCTTGTGCTGTCGAATGTCCAAAAGAAATTTCACTTGAAAACATTGCTCGTATGAACCGAGAATATTTAAAAGGAATGTTAAGTTCTGAGAAATAAGAAACTACCATAAATACTTTAAAAAGTGTACTCCTACAAAAAGTACACTTTTTTTATACGTATTAATATTAACTATATGTTAAAAAATTATAATATTCATATTTTTTTAACTAAATTTGGAACGCACTAAATATAAACATTAAAAAAATGAAAAAATTATTACTTTCTTTCTTTGTGATAGCGTGTACATTTATAGCTACATCACAAGTAATTTTCAAAGTACAATCGCCAGCTAACATTGGTGGATTATATACTTTTACAAACAATGGTGATGCTACTGGTTGGGGTTTAGCAAATTTAAACAATCCAGCAGATGCAGTTGAGGATACATTAGTATTAGTAAATGATGGTACACCAGGTAACAATACCACTTACGGTAACTTATTATCTGAAGAAGGTTGTGCTGCTTCACCAGCAAATGCTTATGCAGGAAAAATTGCAGTTATCAGAAGAAACGATTGTGAATTCGGTTTAAAAGCTTTAAATGCACAAAATGCAGGTGCAATTGCAGTTATCATAATTAACCGTGATCCTTCAGCAATTATTATGGGTGCTGGAGCTGATGGAGCATCAGTTACAATTCCTGTTGCGATGATTTCAAGTACAGATGGAGATATTTTATTAAATGAAATGTTAAACGGACCAGTTGTTGTCTTTTTAGGAAGTAAACAAAATGTATTCAACGATGACTTAGGAAGTTTGAAAAAAGATTTATTAATCGGAAAACAATTTTCAAGTTTAACTTTATTATCTCAAAACGCTACTGAATTTAATGACAGTATTGGAATACAAGTTAGAAACTTTGGACAAAATGATCAATCTAACTTTACAGTAACTGCAAATATTAATTTCAATGGAGCAAGTGTTTACAATGAAGTTTCAACTCCACAAAATGTTGTGTCTGGTGATAGCATCACTGTTAATTTCCCAGGATTTTCACTTCCTTCTTATACACCAGGTAAATTTACACTGACTTATACTATAAATACTGCTGTTACAGATGAAGATTTATCTGATAATGTTCAAGTTGTTGAATTTATTATTAACGATTCAATTTATTCCTTAGTTCCTCTTGATACGATTACAAACTTACCTATTAACACAGGTGGTGCAATGATTAATCCTTTCAATACTACGTATGAATTTTGTATTCATTTCCAAGATGCGCATGCAAGTAGAGTAAAAGCTGATGGAATCTATTTTAATGCAAGAACGAATTCTACAGACTCATTATCTGGTCAAACAATTGGTTTAAATTTATACGAAATTACAGAACAATTTGCTGACTTAAATTCTGCACCATCATCATTTACATTAAATCCTATTGCACAAACATATTACGATTATCCAACAGGAAATCAAGCAAATTTACAAGGTGCTAATGTTTACAAAGCATTTGATGCAGCGATAGCTTTAGAAGATGATAAAAGATATTTATTCTGTATGCAAACAAGTGTAAACTTCATCTTTTTAGGAAGTCATGATGATATTAAATACGACATGAATAGTAATATGTATGCTCAACCTTTATCTCCAGTTATTGACAATGGAACTTTAGGTATTAATGGTTTCTCATCAGGTACTGTTGCTTCAATTGCCGTTAAAATGAGTTTAAATGATGCAAGTTTAACAGAAGTAAATTCAATTGATATTCAAGCTTTTCCTAACCCAACAAAAAATAATGTAACTTTAACTTTACCAGAAAATGGGGATGTTCAAATTACTTTAACTGATTTATCAGGAAAAGTAATTTCTAACAATACTGTTAATGTTACAAATGGTAAAACTGTTGTAAACATGGATAATTTAGACGCTGGTATGTATATTATAAATGTTATCGTTAATTCAAAAGTTGCTAAAGTAACTGTTGTTAAACAATAATATGACACTTAATTATTAAGAGGGGGCTTCGGTCCCCTTTTTTTGTGTAAAAAAACTGAACTTGATTAAAATTTTAAAAATGTAAATGAAATTTTTTAAGAAATGATTGTCACAAATTTTCTAAAGTAAATCCTTTATGTTAATCGTTTGTGACTTCATAACTGAAATAACTGAAAAAAAACAAATAATAACATAAGCTAATCATCATTGTATTTGAATGCTGGCTAAATCGAGTCACCTCCAGAAATTTCACCTCAACGTTCTAACGAAACCCTGCGTGACAGTCTTCTATAAAACTGCTTTTCATGTTAGTAAACTTCTAAATATATAATAACCCCAATTATTTATTTAACAGCTTATTGAAAAGAATGATGAAAGATAAACCAATGTTTATGCAATTTCGGAAAGTATGTGGGTAATTCTATTTGTTTTTAATCATAATTCTTTGTTAATAGTTCGGCATTTATTTTTTGAGATTAATTTCTAATGTCAACAATTAAGTAAACACAAGAGGCCACAATTCCTCCAATTCCACGCAATTTGTCTTTCGGTATTGTCAGAGAATTTGTCAATGTGTCAAATCCATACCACAGGAGAAAGCCACAAAATAAATAAGCAAAAACACGAACAAAGTTTTTTTTTAAATATCCATTTGCCCTTTTCATTTTTTGATAAATTTTCCATTTATTTATTTTTTTGTCGTCAAGATTATTTGTTAAACATTAAATATGAAGCTTATTTGCTGATTTTCCAGTCTGCACCTTTATAACATAGTCGGATAAACAGAAGTGAAAACAGAAAGAAAATGAAAAAAACAGAAAGAGCAACAGCATTCTCATGCTGTTGCTCTTTCTGTTTTTCTGCGGAGAGGGCGGGATTCGAACCCGCGATACACTTTTGGCGTATACACACTTTCCAGGCGTGCTCCTTCAACCACTCGGACACCTCTCCTTTTTATTTGGTCTGCAAAGTTACTAAACTCTTTGAATAATCCAACTATTTTAAAGAATCAGACAATTCTCCAGCAATAGAGATTAATAACTGTTCTTGGATTAATATGCTGTCTTTTTCTTTTCCAAGAAGATACATCATTTTGGCAATTGCTGCTTCCGTAGTCATATCTTTCCCTGAAATTACCCCAACTCTACTAAAAAAAGAACTTGTTTCATATTTTCCTTGCTCAACACTTCCTGAATTACATTGAGTAATGTTTAAAACAATTCCACCTTCTTGGATATAATTTGTTATTAACTCTCTAAATTCTGGACTACTTGGGGCATTTCCTGATCCAAAAGTTTCAATTATGATTCCTTTCACATGCTTAAAATCGAAAATGCTTTTATACACATTTGCTGAGAATCCAGGAAATATTTTTAATAATGCAACTTGATTGTCAAAATCTGTAAATAATTCTAATGAAGAGATTGAAGGTTTTAATAATTTATCAAAATTATACTCAATATTTACTCCAGCTCTCGCCAAAGCAGTAAAATTAGGTGAACAAAATGCTTCAAATTGATTCGCAGAAATTTTAGAACTTCTGTTTCCTCTAAAAAGAGAATATTCAAAATAAACCGCAACTTCTTGGATAATACTCTCCCCACTTTCAAACTGAGCAGCAGCAATTTCTATAGCTGTAATTAAATTTTCTTTCCCATCTGTTCGTATCGTTCCTATTGGAAGTTGAGATCCCGTCAAAATAACAGGTTTTTTCAATCCTTGTAACATAAAACTCAAACCCGAAGCCGTATAAGCCATCGTATCTGAACCATGTAATACAACAAAACCATCGTAAGAAATATAGTTATCATAAACCATCTGAGCAATTTTTGCCCACAATTCAGGATTCATTTCAGAGGAATCAACTGGTTCTTCAAAACTAATTGTTGTTAGTTCAATATTTAATCTTTCTAATTCAGGAACATGTTCATAAATATGCTTAAAATCAAAACTAATTAAATGTCCTGTTTTTGAATCATTTATCATCCCGATTGTGCCGCCAGTATAGATAATTAACACCTTTTGTTTTGAATTCATCTTCATTTATTTTATAGCTGGAAATAGATTATAAGCATTATTTGAAGTAATCATTTTTATTTCACTCAAAGGACATTGATAAATTTCAGCTAATTTTTCTGCAATATGCACGAGATAACTACTCTCATTTCGCTTACCTCTAAATGGAACAGGAGGCAAATAAGGTGAATCTGTTTCTAAAACGATATTTTCAAGTTCAATATGCTCCAAAACTTTATCTAATTCAGCTTTCTTATAAGTTAAAACACCTCCTATACCGAGTTTAAAACCCTTATAACTTAAGGCTTTTTTTGCTTGGTCTAAATTTCCAGTAAAACAATGAAATATACCTTTTAAACCTTGCACATATTCTTGATCCAATACTTCAAATATTTCATTAAAAGCCTCGCGCGCATGGATAACAATCGGTAAATTTAATTCTTTTGCCCATTGCACTTGCCGTCTAAAAGCTTCTGTTTGTTCTTTTATAAAAGTTTTATCCCAATACAAATCAATTCCAATTTCACCTACAGCAATATAACTTCCTGAGAACAAGCATTCTTTAATAATCGCTAATTGACTTTCCCAATCCTCTTTTACAGAACCTGGGTGTAAACCCATCATTGCATAACAATGTTCTGGAAATTGCTTCACTAATGATTGCATCCCTTTAATACTTTCGGTATCAATATTTGGCAATAACATTTTTCCTACACCGTTTTCCAATGCATTTTTAACAATTTGAGTTCTATCTGAGTCAAATTCACTTGAATATAAATGTGTATGTGTGTCTATTAACATAATTTAAAAAACAGATAAACTCACACCGAATTGTAGTAAGTTGATTTTTACACTTTTAGAATTCGCGAAAGTAGGACTGAAATAATAACTTACGAAAAGAGACCAATTTCGAATTCCAAATCGGGCATGAATTGAATAAGTCAAGTGATTAATATCTAGAAAATAGAAAGATTTAATTTTTTTATAGTCCTTTTCTTGATGAATGATATATTTGTTAAACAAATTTGCTTGATATCCTATTTTTCCTCCAATATGAAATTTTACATGTTTCCACCCTTTTGATCTGAATCTCAACTCTAAAGGAATTCCAATATTATTTCCTCCTAAAACACTTCTTGAAAACGAGTCCAATGTGTCTTTTAATTGATAAATTGTAGTATTTGTAGTTGAGTTCGTTAAAAAAAGATTATCGTGTCGTACATGAAAAAAAGAATAACAAATTCCTGTACCAAATGAAATAGTATTTCCTTTGGTTAATGGAAAGTCAAACAATAAATTTGTATTCATTCCAAAAGACAAACCTTTTACAGCTGAATTGACATCACCATTCAAACTAGAATGAGTAAAATCAATAACGAAACGATCGTATTTCCTTACTTTTTCGGGTGTTGCAGGACGAATTCCTGTATAAAACCACATAAATCCAGGCTTGAATCTAGAAATTAATGAATCGGATTCAGAATGTCCGTAAACAACATTTAAACTACAACTAAGAAAGAAGAATAAAAAATATTTTTGAAATTTCATTAATGGAATGTAAAAATTAAATTTGAAACAATATTAAAGTTTCAAGAACAAAGTTAATCAATTCCAATAAAATAAGATAAAAACCTATTTGTAAAATAGAAATCAAACGCATGTTCTACTATAGAAGCACTCTAAATCAACTTCTCGTCATTCAATTTTCTATAATAATTGTACAATTCTTCTTGTGCATGAAACGGAATTGAAATATGATTGTTCCGGTATTGATTTTTCTGTTTTTTATCAATTATTCGCGATTTATAATTTCCTTTCCATTGATAATCAAAGATAATATTTAACTCTTTTTTTAATTTAAGATCTATTACAGGACAACCAACCTCAATTCGTTTATCTAGATTTCGTTCCATCCAATCTGCACTTGATAAATAATATTTTGGTTTCCCGTTATTTCCAAAAATCATAAATCGTGCATGCTCTAAATAACGATCGACAATACTAATGACTTCAATATTTTCACTCTTTCTTTGCAATCCTGCAACTAAACAACAAACACCTCGAACAATAAGTTGAATTTTCACTCCGGCACAACTAGCTTCATATAATTTATCTATAATTTTAGCATCTACCAAATTATTAATTTTCAGCCGAATTAAACCATTATTTGTTTTCTTGGCGATACGAATTTCATTGTTAATCAGTGAAATAATTTTAGACCGTGTATTAAAAGGGGAAACCATCAGCTCTTTAAATTCAGGCTTATCTATATGATTTTCAAGTAATTTAAATACTTTTTTTATTTCATTTGAAATTTTAGGTTTGCATGTAAGTATTCCTAAATCTGTATAAATTCTCGCTGTTTTTTCATTAAAATTACCTGTTCCTATATATGAAATCAATGTTTCCCTACCATTAACAACACGTTGAATCTGAATAAGTTTCGAATGAATTTTTAAATTTTGAATTCCATAAATTACTTTTACTCCATTTTCTTTCAAACGATTCGACCAATAAACGTTGTTTGTTTCATCGAAACGCGCTTGTAATTCCATAATAACAACCACTTCTTTGCCGTTACTCACAGCATTCAACAAAGCATTCATAACTTGAGAATGGTTTGCTACGCGATATACATTGATTTTAATTGATTTAACAAAAGGATCAATAGCTGCTTCTCTTAAAATATCAACAATATAATCGAATTGTTGATACGGAAAATGGAGCATAATATCTTTCTCTTGAATCACTTTCAGCAAACTAGCTTTATTTTCCAAATCAGGATGCGCTAAAGCTGGACGTTTCGGATATATTAAATCTTGTCGGCCAAAATCTGGAAAATTAATGAAATCCTTAAAATTATGATATTTACCTCCAGGAATCATGTTCATTCCTTCTTTTAATTTGAGTGATTTTATTAAAAAATTCAACAAAGTACGGGGCATGTGACTGTCATAAACAAAACGAATTGGCTCTGCTTTTTTTCTTTGTTTGACACTTTTTTCAATTTTTTCAATAAATGAAATTGATAAATCATCATCTAAATCCAATTCAGCATCACGAGTGAATTTAAACGTATATGCCTCAATTTTTTCGAAATCAAAAATGGAAAAAATATTTTTTAAATGCACCCGTATTATGTCGTCTAGAAGGATAAAATATTCCTTTTTTTTATCTTTTAATCTGTAAAATCTGGGATACTCATTCGGGATTTCAATCAAAGCAAAAGTTGGTTTTTTCTTCGATGGAGAAATCATTTTTACAGCCAGATAAATTCCATATTCCTTCAATCGTGGAAAAGGAATTTTTGAATTTAATAATATTGGAACTATTTCGTGTTTTAATTCTTTATTAAAAAACTCATTTAATTGAATTTTATGTATTTCATTCAATTGATTTTCATCTATAAACTGAATTTTTTCCTTTGACAATTCATCAAATAAATGTAAATATGTTAATTCAAATTGCTTTTGATGTTTTAATACTACACCTCTAATTTTTTCATACAGTTGTTTAGGAGTACCGTTAAAACCTTCCATTTGTTTATGATCAACCAATGTTCTTTTTCGTAAATTGGCAACACGAACTCTAAAAAACTCATCTAAATTATTCGAGTAAATTCCCAAAAATCGAACCCTCTCAATTAATGGTACACGAACATCCATTGCTTCTTGAAGCACTCTTTCGTTAAAAGATAACCAACTTAATTCTCTATTAAACAAATCCATATTACAAAATAAGAAACTTGCTGTTAACTTACTATTAATTTAGTGTAAAAAAATAAAATTTCAAAAAAAAAGAGAACACCTTTCGACATTCTCTTCTCAATATATTTTAAAAAGACTAAACTTTCATCCCTTTAACACGTCTATCCTTACGTTTTGTTTTATTTAATCGTTTTAAAACAACCATTAAATAAGCATTGCCACTATTCGTATCTGCAAAATAAGTTTGATTACCATACGTTAATTGCCCCCCTTTTTCTTGTTTCCAATCGGCAACTAAATAATACTTCCCAGAAGTTTGTTGTGGTCTAATTGAAAATTTCAAAAAATTCCCAACTCCTGTTTCAAATCGTATGTTTAATTCCCCATTAGGTCCAAATCCATCAAAAATACATTTAGTATTTGGATAAATAATTACACGTTCTTGTTCACTACTTTTATTAGAAACCAATGTACCATCACTTCCTGTTCCTTGACTTCCACTCGTTTGACTTTTTGTTAAAATAATTGTTGAAGATGTATAAAATTGAACTTTTTTCATGTTTTGTTCATTCAAATTATATTCTTCTTTCACTTTATCTGTAAATGAAATTTTTTGTCCACAACTAAATAGGACAAAACCTACAAATAATAATCCTAAATATTTCATAATTAATTTTTTTTCGATGTAAAGATAATGAAACAAAAGAATCAAAAACAATACCTAAAATTATAAATTCATTTTTTCGTTTAAATTTGTAGTGTTTAATGCCGAAAAAATGTCTATCGAAATAAAAATTTTTACGTTTAATCCTTTTCAAGAAAACATGTATATCCTGATTGATTCAGATAAAAATTGTGTCATCATTGATCCGGGTTGTTATGAGCAATATGAAAAAGAAGAATTATACAACTATATCATATCT
The DNA here is from genome assembly GCA_016178305.1 of Flavobacteriia bacterium. Lineage (GTDB taxonomy): Bacteria > Bacteroidota > Bacteroidia > Flavobacteriales_D > Crocinitomicaceae > CAIUKX01. The sequence goes on from JACOTM010000020.1 coordinate 107,468, forward strand.
AACAAATTAAAGCCTCTTGCTTTATTAAATACACATGGCCATTTAGATCATGTTGTAGGAAATGCATACGTTTTAAGACATTTTGATATAAATTACTATTTACATGAACTTGATGTCCCAACGATGAATTGGTCTCCAAATGCTGCTAACATGTATGGATTACCAGGATTTGAACCATCTCCTCAGCCAACAATTTTTTTAACGCACGGTGAAAAATTAATTTTTGGAAATATTGAACTTGAAGTGCTTTTCACTCCTGGACATTCACCTGGACATGTTGTTTTTTATAATTCAAAAAATAAATTTGTAATCAATGGAGATGTCTTATTTAGTGGAAGCTTTGGTAGATTTGATTTACCTGGTGGGAATGTCTCTGTATTAAAAAAATCTATTACGGAAACAATGTTTAATTTACCTGAAGAGACTATTGTCTATTGTGGACATGGTCCTGCTACAACAATTGGAAAAGAAAAGTATTCTAATCCCATATTAAATTACTAAATCCATGCGCATAGCTGTTAATACTCGTTTTTTATTACCTTCTAAAATGGAAGGATTTGGGTGGTACACCTTTGAAATAGTCAAAAGAATAGTTAAACAGCATCCTGAACATGAATTTTTCTTTTTTTTTGACAGACCTTATGACTCTCAATTTATTTTCGAAAAAAATGTCACTCCTGTTGTGTTGTATCCACCTGCGCGCCATCCAATTTTATTTTTCATTTGGTTTGAATTTGCAATTAAAAGGGCTTTAAAAAAATATAAAATAGATGTTTTTTTCTCTCCTGATGGATATTTATCACTAAACTCTAACATTCCTCAAATAGCCGTTATTCACGATTTAAACTTTGAACATTTCCCAAAAGATATTCCTCTTAGTGCACGGTTATATCTCAGACATTTTTTTCCAAAATTTGCTAAAAAGGCAGCTAAAATAATTACTGTTTCAACATATTCAAAGCAAGATATTCAGCATACTTACGCCATCCCTGAAGAAAAAATTATTGCTATATGGAATGGCGTTTCAAATGTTTTTAAACCGATTAACGAAAATGAAAAAATTGGTTTCCGTCATCAATATGCCAATGGGAAACCTTATTTTTTGTTTGTTGGAGCAATCCATCCTCGAAAAAATATCCCTAGATTATTAGAAGCTTATTCAATTTATAAACAACAAAAAGAATCCGATTTTGATTTAGTGATTGTTGGTGAATCTTTGTGGAAAAATGCCTTAAACAAAATTATTATCAAGGAAGAGATTAAAAAACACATTCATTTTACAGGTCATTTAAAAATTGAAGAACTTGCAAATGTAATGGCTTCAGCTTCTATTTTTGTTTTTGTCCCATATTTCGAAGGTTTTGGAATTCCTTTGGTAGAAGCGATGAAATGTGGTACACCCATAATTTCTGGAAATTTAACTTCACTCCCAGAAGTAGCAACTGATTCCGCAATATTTTGTAACCCTTATGATAGCAATGAAATTGCTCAACAAATGATTAACTTAGCTAATTCAGAAGAATTACAAAAAATATACTCTAAAAAAGGATTAGCAAGAAGTAAATTTTTTAGCTGGGATAATTCAGCGGATAAGGTTTGGAATGAAATTGAAAAATTTTTAAAATAAAATTCAGAAATTCCTACGTATTTATTACATAGGAATTTCTGTAAAACATTAATATTTATACTTAAACGTCAATACATGAAATAAATAATTCGAAGCATTTGACATAACACCAAAGTTTGCAGATGATTGAATATTCATTCCCATGTGTTCACCAAACCAAAAATTAGCTCCTAAACCAACTGATGGATAAAAGAATTCTGTTTTTCTAATGGCAGTCATTCCCATTCCTACATTTAAAAAAGGGTCAAACCATAACATTTTTTTATACAATGAGTTAACGTGATATTTGCCATTAAATGCAGAAGAGCTAAAAAATTGGCTTGTTTGATTTGAAACACCGTTAATTAATGTACCTGGTTGAAATGTATTTAATGATTGATTAAATTCTAATTCAAATTTTTCTTTAAAAGTATATCCAACCGTTATTGTATTTGGGAAAGGAAATTTACTCCAATTTGTATTCATCTTAAATAATTGACTTGTTGGCAATCCGTCGTTGTCAATTAAATTAAACCCAATTCCAACATTCCAAGGACCTATTTTTTTCTCTTGTGCAAATGAATTAACTGATGTCAATAATAGACCTATTAGTAGTAAACGATACAATTTCATAATTTTAGCTTTTCAATTTTGGGTGTTAAGTTAATATATTTCTTTAATTTATTTTAAATTTTGATTGAAAATAAATTAAACATTCAATTGTTTATTCCATTTCCACGCTAATTCTTAAAAGAAAATGGTTAATATTGTAAGACAAAAACTGGTTCAAAATTAAACTGAAAATTAGATTGTTTAGACTCCGTAGTTCAACGGATAGAATAGAAGTTTCCTAAACTTTTGATACAGGTTCGATTCCTGTCGGAGTCACGAATTAGAATGAGAATAGTAATTTTCACTCTGCTTCTCATTCTTGCAAAAAAATCAAAACCGAAGGAACATCTACTTTGGTTCGAAAAGCGCATTTACAATTTTGATGGATGCACAAACTTAAGAAGTGTTATTGATGTTGAGTTTTTCCTCTTTAGATTACATAAACTTTTTGCTTAGTCCCCAGAAAATGGATGTGACCCGAAAAATAGCGGGTTATCGAAATTAGATTTTCTAAAAGACTGTACCAAGAAAATATTGAGTTCACAAACATCCCTTTTTGTCCAGCGAAAAGCCATTACAAAAAAACACCTCGAACAAAATTGCTCGAGGTGTTTTAATTCATTCAAGGATTGAAAATCTAATTTCTCATTTTAAAATCTTACGCTTATACGCTTAAATCTCAAAAATAAACAATAAGAAACTCCTAAATATTTTTTAAAAATTGTTATTCGTTAACTAAATGTAAAAAGCCATGTCCATCTAATATATCTCCATTATACCCTGTTGCAATATATTTATAAAAATACACTCCATCAGTTGATTCTTTTCCATTTTTTATTGTTCCATCCCACTTCGGCAACAATCCCTTTTCTTCAAAAACAACATTTCCCCATCGATTAGTGATAATTATGTTAAATTCTTTAACATTAATAGCATTGATGAACCATTCATCATTCGCACCATCAAAATTTGGTGAAAAATAATTAGGAATACTAATAATCAATGGTTTGTCTAATACGGTTATCGGAATGGAAGCGGTATCACTACATGGACCATCATGTGCAATTAAATAGATGACATAAATCCCCGAAGTATCATAAACAGAAGTTTGTGAAGATAAATCATTCGATGTTGTAAATAATCCATTTCCGAAAATCCATTCATAATTTGAAGCATTAGTACTATTGTTTGAAAAAGTAACAATGGATGGCGCTGTTGATATTAACGGGTTTGCTCCAATAACTGCATGTGGTGAAATTGTTTGATCTACTTGAACGCTATCTTTATCGCTACAAACATCATCAGTTACTGTAAAATAATACCAACCAGAAGGAATATTAGTAATATTTTGAGTTAACATGGTATCTCCATTAATTAATCCAGGTCCAATCCATTGGTATGAAAGGGTTCCAACATTACCAGAAATTACTGAAGATGCAGAGCCATCTGGAACACAAGAACTCGCAGCTAGTGAGCTTAGACTTGCATTTAATGTTTTATTTACAATAAAGAACCCGTTAATGGTAGTATCTTGATTACAAGCATCTGTTATCGTAACATTAAAATTATATACATGTCCATTAATTCCTAAGGTATCAACAAAATATGTAGAATCATTTATTGAACCATTACTCCAAGCATAAGAATATGGAGGCGTTCCACTAGATACATTTAGTACAGATAATGCTGAATCTAACAAACAAGGCGTATAAATAGTGTCATTTGGGATAAATATAGGAATTGGTTGAGTAAATTGATTTATGATAAGAACTGAATCTATCGTACTCATTCCACAAGCGTTTGTTGTTGTTACATAATAATATAGTTCGGCACCATTAATATTATTATTCGTTAAATTTGTTGCGGTAGCGGTGGATATATTATTTGACCAGTTATAAGTATATGGACTATATATTCCGGTTGTTACAATTGCTGTAGCACTTAATTGATTTGTCGGACATGAATTGTACAAAGTATCGTTTGGAGCTATTGAAAATTCGGGGACTTGATAATCATTGATTATTAAAACAGAATCTTGATAATGTGTATTACAACCATCCGTTATATCTACAAATAAATAAGTTGAATCAAAATTCACACCTGTATTATTAAAAGTAGTTGGATTGGTTGAAGTTGTATTTGACCATGCAAAACTATAATTAGGAACAGAAAATTGCATATTTGTAATTTCAATTAATGGATCTATTGTAGAACAATCCGTAGTTATTGTATCTGGAAGATTCCAATTCAGTTGAAATTTATCCAGAATATAGATGGTAACAGAATCATAAATCGTATCGCCACAATTATTTACGGTATATCCCATAATTTTTAACCATTCCATTGGCTCAGAAATTCCATCATCAACTGGATTAAGAATAATATTAACTGTATCAACACCGATATTGAAAACGATTGAATCTGCAAAACTTGTTAAATCAGCATTAATATCTATTGTCCCACTCGTTTGAATGTAAAAAACTTCCATTGTATCGATTTGCGAAATTGGACGGATAAATGATAATGTAGCAGATGAACAACCTTCTGCTAAAACAGAATCAGAATAAGTATTTCCAGAAATATTTCCATTCGTTTCAATAGTTACTGCGTTAGATGAAAAAGAATTTGCTTGTAAAAAAACACCTGAATCATAAGATTGATCACCAACATTGGAGATACAAAGTTTAATGTGATAAGTTTGGCCACATTGTAACCCGCTAACTGCAATCAATTCAACTGTTGTTCCATCATATTGAATTCCATTACCATAAGCCGCTCCATTTACATTATCAACATAATACATCGGATTCGTTGTTGGATTAACATTGTTAATTGTAACCGTATTTGTAGAAGTTGATGTAGTCGGTAAAAGTGCCAAATTAATTGAATTATTAGAATAGATTCCATTTATTCCAGGTCCGGACAAAAAGAAACCAAATGCATCATTGAATGAAGAAGGAGAAAATTCAGGATATTCTTCTGAACCAAACATATAACTAAATCGAACCGTATCACCTGTAGCTGTAAAATCAAATTCTAAAACAACTCCATTTGTAACACTCGCATTTGCAATTGCATTTAAATCAGGATCTGTTGAAACGGAAGGGGTATTTCCTTGTGTTTCACTTCCAGAATTATTTGGACCTGCTGCAACACTTCCTGCTCCTGTTGTCAAAAGAACACCTCTTGTTATCGGAAAATTGGTGCCATTAGCATCAAAATAAGTAACATTCTGTTGAACAGTATTTGCATTTACGAGCGAACCATTGTATTTGATATTTGTTGCTGTAACACCATTACCTAATAAAACACTTTGTACTAACTGTAGTGGTGTCTGCGTATTTTGAACAGTAATTTGACTATAGGAATACAATATTGTATTGATGAAAAACAATAAAAGAGAATATTTTTTTAACATTTTAATAGAGTTTAAACAAAGACTTTCTTTTTTGTAAAATAGTTGCATCGTTTGAAATATTATTTAAACAACTATTTTGTTTTCAAAATAAGGGATTATTAAAATCAGAATAATTAGTTTTGTTCTAATCAGAAAATGACAAAATAAAATGGAAAATACACAATCGTTTATCAAAAATAACAGAGAGAGATTCTTAAATGAATTAGTTGATTTATTAAAAATACCTTCGGTTTCTGCAGATGCAGCGTACAAAGGAGAAGTCAGAAGAACAGCAGAAGAAATTGCTAATTTCATGAAAGAAGCTGGTGCTGAAAATATTGAAATCTGTGAAACTGCTGGACATCCAATTGTGTATGGTGAAAAAATTATCAATGCAAGTTTGCCTACAATTTTAGTATATGGCCATTACGATGTACAACCTGCAGATCCAATCGAATTATGGACAAGTCCAGCTTTTGAGCCAGTTATCAAAAAAACAGAAATACATCCCGAAGGAGCTATTTTTGCTCGAGGTGCTTGTGATGATAAAGGACAAATGTTTATGCATTTAAAAGCTTTTGAAGCAATGATGAAAACAAATGACCTTCCGTGTAATGTCAAATTTATGATTGAGGGCGAAGAAGAAATAGGAAGCGAGAATTTAGGAATTTTTTGCAAAGCTAATCACACACGTTTAGCTGCGGATATTATTTTAGTTTCTGATACTGGCATGATAAACAATGAAACACCTTCTATTACAACTGGTTTAAGAGGATTAAGTTATTTAGAAGTTGAAGTTACTGGGCCAAACAGAGATTTACATTCTGGTTTGTATGGAGGTTGTGTTGCAAATCCTATCAATGTTTTAGCCAAAATGATTGGCTCAATGCACGATGAAAATAACCACATTACTATTCCAGGATTTTATGATAAAGTGCAAGAATTAACAGCTGCTGAAAGAATGCAAATGGCCAAAGCTCCTTTTAATTTAGAGAATTATAAAAAAGCTTTAAACTTAACAGACATTCAAGGTGAAGCAGGTTATTCTACGATAGAAAGAGGCTCTATTCGTCCCACTTTAGATGTCAATGGAATTTGGGGTGGCTACACCGGAGAAGGAGCAAAAACTGTTATTCCTTCCAAAGCATTTGCTAAAATTTCAATGCGTCTTGTTCCCAATCAAGTTCCATCTGAAATTACAGAATTGTTTACAAATTATTTTAATTCAATTGCTCCCGTGGGTGTCCGAGTGAAAGTTACACCTCATCATGGTGGAGATGCCGCAGTCACACCAATTGACTCTATTGGATACGAAGCAGCAAGTAAAGCTTGTGAAACAACTTTTGGTAAAAAAGCTATTCCCGTAAGAAGTGGAGGGAGTATTCCAATCGTGTCAATGTTTGAAAAAGAATTGGGATTAAAAACAGTATTGTTAGGTTTTGGGTTGGATAGCGATGCCATTCATTCTCCAAACGAACATTTTGGCTTATTTAATTTTTACAAAGGAATTGAAACAATCCCCTATTTCTATAAGTATTTTACTGAAATGTCGCAGAATTAAATTTACAACCCGAATGTAAAATTTTAATTGAATTCCGTTTTAAATACATAAATGATGAGCATTTTTCAAAAACTAATTTATCTTCTTATGATAATTTTTCTTGTCTCAGCTTGTTTTGAATACGATGATGTTGAATTCAAAGGACTTGAAAACTTTAAAATGGGAAAAGTAGAAGGGCAAATAATTCATTTTTCGATGGATGTTAAATTAGAAAATCCTAACAATTATGCAATTACGGTAAAACCTTCCCACGTAGATATTTCAGTCGACGAAGATGTTTTAGGAACTGCGTTTTTGGATAAAAAAGTTCGAATAACAAAGAAAAAAGAAAATCTTTATTCAATCCCTTTACATGTACAATTAGCAGATGGCGGATTTTTTAAAGTCATGAAATTAGCGTTGAAAGAAAAAGTAAATATTCGATTCAAAGGAAAGATAAAAGGTTCTATTTTAGGCATTTCAAAGAAAATTAATATTGATGAGACAAAAGAATTTGATACCAAACAATTAAAATCACTCGGAAAATAATGATTGATTTTGAATTAACATCAGCGGAATTATATTCTCAAACAGTAAAAAAGATTGGTATTCATAGCTATAGAAAAGCTTGTGCTTATATTCAAAATTTACCTTATGGAAGAATTTCTGATCGTGCTAAATTTGAATTAGTCGTAGAAGAAGGAAGGGGAACTTGTTCCTCTAAGCATGCTTTTTTAGCAGGAATAGCCGAAGAAAATGGACATAAAGAAGTCGAATTGATGGTTGGAATTTTTCAAATGAGCCCTGAAACACACCCTGTATTACGCTCTCTTTTTGAAGGTAAAACATATCCTCACATCCCTGAAGCACATTGCTATCTTAGATATCAAAATAAACGATATGATTATACCTCAAATTCAAATGAACATGATGCCAATAAATTAATATTTATTAGAGAACAACGTGTAGATCCACATCAAGCAGCAACATGGAAAGAGGTGATTCAACAAGATTATATGAAGCGCTTACTAGCCAGAAAACCTGAATTTCAAATAACCTTTGAAGCACTTTGGAAAGAGCGAGAGGAATGCATTCGAATCTTTTCTATAGGTTATTAACCTGAGGAGTTCGATTAAAATTAATTTGTTTCATACTTTATTCCATACATTTTTCACAAAAGAAATTTTTGATTTGATAATCTTCTAATAAATTAAAATAGGTCGCTTGCCATTCACAAAAAGCATTTGGATTTGTTTTAAATGCTAAATTTAATAGTTGTTCAACATTTACAGATGGATGTTTACTGATGTCCCGAATCATAATTGTTTTTACAAAAATGAAAATCTCTTCTTCACTTAAAGTTTGTTCTTTCATGTGATAGGATAACAAATTTATTGTTAAATCTTCTTTGTTCCAATGGTTATAGAATAAAGCCAGATTTTCAGCATCTTTGGAAGACAAATGAGCTTTTTTAAAATAATTATCTATATAATTAAATTTCTCTCCTATCGAACTATAATCATTTATTTGACTGTAATATTCAATTGTCCCAATATGATAATTTAAAGTGATGATTTCCGAGCAATATTTCTCAACCGTTTTATAGACAATGTCTGCTCTTTTAGGATGTAGTACTTTTGCTAATTGACTTGTTGCAACATCCCATTCTTTCAATAATTTTTTAGTTGTTAAAGAATATAAATATATCAGATTTTGCTTTGCTAAAGGCTCAAGTTGATTATAATTAATTAACCAATATCGTACATATCGCACAATTTCTTCCGAATTTAAATCATTCGCCAGAGATAAAACTGCAGCAACATTTGCAACTAAATTAGGGAACTCAAACAAATTATTAATCGTGCTTTCTTCTAGTAAAAATTCACATGGGATTTTGTTCTTGTACAATTCATGTAAGGCTTTATTGGCAAGCGGAATATTTCTTTCAATAAGCGCAGTTTTGAAATTCATTTTAACATATTCATCATGGTCTTTAGGATTAAATTTTCCAAAATAATGAACTAAAGCAAATGATTTACGCTGCATATTGAATAAGGAATCCCAATTGTGAATGCTGTCATTATATAAAATACTTCTAATTGAATCATGCGAAAATTTGGTTTTTTCTCCCATGTCGTATTTTTCCATTTGAAAATTGCATTTTTCCCAATTTTCACTCGCCCGAATTGTGATATTTTTTGTCGGATTGCTTGATGTAATAGTGTTTTTCATGAATTCAGCTCTACCAATATGTAAACGATTATTTTTGATAGAATCTCCTTCAACAGAGCTATAACTGGTTATTTCGACTGAATGAATCGGGTTTTTTAAATTTGGTACCAAATCATGATTCTCGGTTGTGACAGCATTTCTGTTAAATTGAAAATAGACTTGTTTTGAAATAATGATGCCTTCATTACGTAATTTTACATTTTCTTCTTCTATCGTTTGTAAATCAACAGGAATTGGATCATAGGTTTTATGTGGAATTTCAACAGGGCTTGCCCAATTACAAGCTTGCCCATTTTTTATTATTACGATCGCAGGAATAAAATCATCTTTCATTAAACTTTCTGGAATTGTCCCTATTTGAGCTATTAATCGCGTTTCACTTTGTGCTGTATTTGATCGAAGTAACTCGTCTTTATAAACTGGTTTTAGAAGAATTCCATCATAAATAGGCGAATCATCTGTTTTATTTTCTTCACCACATAAAAATTGATTTGGACTCAGTAAGTCAACTGCAAACCCATCGTTTGAATTTTTAAAAACATCCTTAATGTGTTGAATGTTGTGATATTCTAGAATTACTTTACCTTCTTCAATGTAAACACAATTTCCTAAATTGGTATAAATTTCATCTTCATACTCAAATCCACTGCAAGGTTTCACTGACATTTTTAATCCAAAATCATTTTCTGATAATTGATTTTCAACCCGATAAGTTGTTTTTGAAAATAAATGAACAAAAATTAGGGTTTGTTTTTTAGTGTTTTGAGCAATTCCAAAATCATGCAAGTCAAATTCAGGAAATTCTAAATTTTTTAAATCTTCTTTTGAAACTTTCCAAGCATCATAAACTGCATTTGCTAATTCTTTGATTTGATCTTCCTTCAATTTTATCAAGGCTGTTTCAAATTCTAAAATATTTTCGCCAACAATTAAGAAATCTCCTCCTGCATTTTGTATTCTTTTTAAGGGGGTTTTTAACTTCGAATTGGTTTCATCGTGTGTTATTTTTTTACTTTTTATTAAAAAGTCCGCATGACTTTGTGCTGCTTTTTGCAATATCACATTCGAATTCAACGTTCCTAAACTTTGTTCGACCCTATAATTATTAAATAAATGATAAAGCTCTTTTTTTAAAGATGTTATATTTTTACTTGATAATTGAGTATTTCCTATGCTTGACAAAACAAGTACAAATAGGATTAATAAACTTATTTTTTGCATCAAATTTAATTTTCTAAATAAACACGATGTACTCTTTTTGAGATGCTTGTCATAACTTCATAAGGAATAGTATTTGATTGATTTGCAAATTCTTCCATCGTCTTAGTCAAACCAATAATTTCAACTTCATCGCCTTCAGAGACATTCTTATTAGTGACATCAACCATCAGCATATCCATACAAACACGTCCTAAAACTTTACAAGGTTGATTCTGAATAAATACAGACCCGATTCCATTGCTTAAACATCTTTTAAATCCATCGGCATAACCAACTGGAATTATAGCAATTTGCGTGTGCTCTTCTGCTTTAAACGTACGATTATAACCCACACTTTCATTCTTCTGAACAATTTTAACTTGTGAAACGACACTTTTCCAAAAAATTGAAGCTTGTAATTTTGTTTTCAATTCAGGATTCGAAGAGTACCCATACATTCCAATCCCTAAACGAACCATATTCAATTGGTAATCTGAATAATTTGCTATTCCTTCGGAATTTAACGTATGCTTATTAAACTTATACATTAAGTGTGATTCTAATTTTTCACAAACATTATTAAATTGTTCGATTTGTTTTAAGGTAAATTCTCGAGATTCAAAATTGTCCGTTTCCGCAAGATGTGTATAAACACTTTCTACTCTAATTTCAGGTTGCGCTTGCAAAATCTCTATGATCTGTTCTGTTTCATATATTTCGAACCCCAATCTTCGCATTCCTGTATCTATTTTTAAGTGAATTGGATAAGCCGATTTACCACTTGCGATCAATTCTTTGATAAATTCATCCAATTGTTTAAACGAATAAATAGCTGGTTCTAAATTAAATTGAATACAATCTTCAAATCCTTCTTCTTCAGCATTCATCACAAGAATAGGGGTTGTAATTCCTAGCTTTCGAAGTTCAACTCCTTCATCAGCATAAGCAACACCCAAATAGTTTACTCCCTGTTTTTCTAAAAACGCAGCCATTCTTTCAACACCAGATCCATACGATGAAGCTTTGACCATGGCTAAAATTTTGGTGTCCGGATTCAAATAACTTTTAAAAACAGCTAGATTAGAGCGGATAGCATTCAAGTCAATTTCTAAATATGTTTTATGTTTTTTTAATCGAAACTGACTGGCTATTTTTTGCATATTCGATTTACGAGAGCCTTTTATTAATATAATGCTATTTTCAATTTGAGCAATTACTGAATCATTTCCGCAAATATAAATTGTTTTTTCAGGTTTAAAAGGCGATATTAAATTTTCAATTTCATTTTTTCGCAACTGAGCTTCTTCATCTAAACCAATAATAACAACCCGATTTTGTTTTTCGGATATACTTAATTGATATTCTAAAGAATAAGTTAAGGCGTCAATATCTAAGTTATAAGTATCGTTAATGATTGTATTGCCATTGATTCCTTCAAACACTTCCATACGCATAGCAAGATGAGGAAGTGTTTTTATTTTTTGGTTGATTTCTTCATCTGTTAAACCAAATTCTTTTGCAAAAGCAATGGCTAATGAAACATTGTGTTTACTGATTTTATCTTGGAATGGAATTTTGATATAATTCTCTAAAATAGTTTCATCAATCATTTTTCCATTACAAAATTCGAGTTGCGTAGGAGTGAGTATAATTGATGCATGGTAAATTGTTTTTGCACAATTTTTAAAAGCAATTAATTTTTCATTTAAATGTACTTGATGCGACAGAAAATTGGATTGATGCGCTGAACCAAATGCTGTAAAAACACCTAAATCAGGAGAAACTATTTTCTCTAAACGATTCATTTCATCACTTTTAGATATTCCCATTTCAATTAAAGCTATATCTGCTTGTTCATGTAATTCAAGCAATGATAATGCTACTCCCAACTGAGAATTAAAACTTTTGGGGCTACGGATAATTCGAAATTTAGAAGCTAAAAAATGGTATATCCACTCTTTGACCATTGTTTTACCAACACTGCCAGTAATTGCCACAATTGGATAAGTAAATTTTTGACGATGATGAGATGCAATTTGTTGTAAAGCAATTAAGGTATTTTCAACTTGAATAATAGTGGAATCAGGCAAAAGTGTTTTTGAAATATTTTCCGAAACAACGAAATGTCTAATTCCTTTTTGATGTGCATCTTGTAAAAAAGAATGGCCATTTCTAAAATCACCATTTAGCGCAAAAAAAAGAACATTTTCAGCTGATATTATTTTACGGGAATCGAAAACGATAGATGTTATGTTTGTCCCATTTTGAAAAGCTAATAATTCTCCTTTTGTGATTTCACAAATTTCTGTATAGGTATAATCTAATTTCAAAGTTCACTTTTATTATAACAAGAACGACATAAAGGTTTATAAGATTCTTTTGCCCCCAATAAAACTTGATTTTTATCAGAATTAAAGCGGTGAGAAAATTGTGCTAAACTGCCACATGAAACACAAATTGCATGCACTTTGGTAACATATTCAGCAATACAAAGAAGTTGTGGCATTGGTCCAAAAGGATTTCCTAAATAATCCATATCCAAACCCGCTATTAACACACGAACTCCGTTTTGTGCCAATTTAGAACAAACAGAGACAATTGCTTCATCAAAAAATTGAGCTTCATCAATTGCAACAATAAATTCTCCATCCCAAATAGCTAATATTTCATTCGCAGATAAAATTGAAATTGCTTCTAACGTAGAACCTTGATGACTCATAATGCTGTCTTCACTGTAGCGATTATCAATTTTGGGTTTAAATAATATCACTTTTTGATTTGCAAATGCTGCTCTTCGAAGCCTACGAATAAGTTCTTCTGTTTTACCAGAAAACATTGAGCCACAAACGACTTCAATCCAACCATGTTTACTATTATCTTCCGGAAATTGCTCCAAAAACATATTTTCTTAATTTATTTCAACGTTATTAACACTAGATAGAAGACAAAAAAATATTTTTATGAAATTCTAACAAATGTTCGTTTGTACTTTTATTGTTTAAAAGTCGTTATACTTTTTCAGAAAATGAAAAAAAGTAAGATTTTTTTAGAAAAAAGTTGAAAAATTAGATTAAGAAAATAAACCAAATGACAAATTTTGATTCAAAAGAAGGACTTCTAGCTAAAATAGGAGAAATTTACGCAAAAATGGAAATAGCTTCTTTAGAAGTAACTGATCTGGACGAATTGGTAAAATTGAGTGAAGAATTGTATCAAAGAAATGTAATTTTACGTTACAAAGCATTTGAAAAGAAAATTTTTGGCGAAACAATAGAATCGAAACCTGAAATACAAGTTATCACTGAAGAAGTTCAACAAATTCAGGAAGAAAATCAAGAATTAATACAAGAAGAGATTGAAAATACAGCATCCCTTGTTTCTGAAACTGAACAACCTGCTTTTTCATTCAGCCTATTTGATGAACCTTCCGCAATTGAACCTGCAAATGAAGAAGTTCCTATGATCGATTTAACATCAGAAGCAGAAAACGAGCCGTTTGTTCAAGCAGAATTTTCGATCGATTCAACCATTGAAAAGCCTTTAATCAATGAAGTAGTTGAACCTTCTACAATTGAAATTGATACTGTTTTTACGCCTCAAACAGAAGAAATTGTAGCGCCAATTATTCACAGTGAAGAAATTGTAACGGAATACAATGATCATTCCATGGAAATAGAGCAATCGACACTTGTTGAAGATCCTCAAACACACGAAATTATGGACGAACAGCATTCTTATGAAACAATTGCAATTGATGAAAAAACAATCGCAACATTCATGCACAAATTCAGAGAAATTGAATCCATGATGGCTGGTCAATTTGGAATAACAAAATTAGATTCATTACAAGGTTCTTTTGGGTTAAATGAAAGATTACAATATATCAATGAATTATTTGATGGTTCAAGTGAAGACTTTTCAAATGCCGTTAAAACACTTGATAATCAACCTTCAAGTCAGAATGCATTTTTAAAAGTTGCTGAAATTGGAGCAGTCAATAAATGGGATATTCAAAGCGAAACAGTAGAAGAATTCATGCAAAAAATTAAAAGAAGGTACTATGCTTAAACCAAATTTTGATAACTTTTATTATGTTCAGAAAATTGTTGATTTGTTGATTTATTAAGCTTCTTTTTCGATGTTTTCATTCTCAATTTTGTAAATAAAGTTTATTATATTCTTCAAAAACAATCTTATAAAAATTCTAAAAAGTAAAATCATAACCGTATTTAAGGGGATAATTTTATTTTGAGGTGCTGGGAGTTTTAAATAGAAAAAATTTCTACTTTAGGATTCATGGAAAAAAAGAGTACCGATCAAAGTTCAATACAATCTCATTTGTATAGTTTATTAGTTCCTCAAGAGATATTAAAT
>JACOTM010000021.1 GCA_016178305.1 Flavobacteriia bacterium
AAGTCCAAACATTCCAAGGGGAACTGTAAAGTAATTTTTAATTATCCGGGTATCTTTCTGATGAACAAAAATAATACTGGTAAAACATATAGCCTTCCGGTACTTCTTTACCATAGAATTATTAATGAAGACTTTGTAATTGGCCGGCATAAAATATATGTCAGGAAAAAAAACTTTGAGGTACAGCTACAATATTTAACGTGAGTTCGACATAAGATTCACATTCCCAAAGTTAGTTGCAAAGGATTTTCGTATTGTAAATGAAGGGAAGGCTTTTTGGGGATGAAACTATAAGCAATAAGAGCACCAACCAGATTTGATAGAAAGTTATTGATTGATCTATGCCTGGTATGTTCTATTTGACATATGTTTTTTAGAAAATCAATTACCGATTCGATAACTGCTCTTTTTCTTAAGAAAACTTTATCAGATATTGACATTAGAGAATTTTTCATATTCTTTTTAATTTTAGTAAATAGCAGCAATCCATCCTGATGCAGCATATCGAAAAGTTCTTTTGAAATATAACCCTTGTCGCCAAAGAGTTTACCAAATAGATTCTTGATTACAAATTTCACTACATCTCTGTTACCATCATGTACATTTCCTTTGGTGAGCTTAAATGAGAGTATCTCCCCATTTTCATTAATCGCAAAATGGAGCTTAAATCCGTAGAACCATCCCATTGAAGTTTTACCTCTATCAGCAAATCCTTTCATCGTTTTATGAGAATTAATTCTTTGATTTCTGCATGATTTGATGGCTGTTGAGTCAATGAACGAAATACCGCTGCATAGACCTCTCATTGCATGGAGGAATATAAACATTGGAATAACCGATTTTTGAGACAACTCTGTAAATCTGTTGTAGGAAACAGTTTGTGGAAAACTGGATTGTAAATAAGTTTTTACATAATTCAAATAAAACCATTTAAAGCATCTTACCCCACTTAAATGAAATGCAATAACAATAGTGGCCACTTCACTATCAGACATTATACAAGACTTTATCCTGGTTTTTTTACCATTTACAATAGCTAACTTTTGGGGTTGAGGAATTTGTTTAAAAAAGTCATCAACTAAACAAAAAATATCCGATATTTGATTTTCTGAAACCATGTGTGTTGATTTTTTATTGTTCAAAATCAAAGATACGACATCACATGGTTTTATTTTATTGACAATCAAATAGTTATGAGATAACTTATCAACTTCTTATGTCGAACTCACGTTAAATATAGTGCAAATCGTTATCAATATAAATATGGGCAGTAAGGGCACCAGGTATCTTTCTTCATTTATCTGGTGAATAAAAAATAAATAGACTAAGTAAACGACGGTAGAGCAGGCAAAAAGAAATGCCGGTTTGTTTTTTTTATTGAATACATTTAAAAGTGTAATGAAAGTTGATAATACAATTATAAATAAGCAAGAAACTCTCAAGGCCTCCATCCACCAGACCCCACGATATTTTTTCTGGAATATGGC
>JACOTM010000039.1 GCA_016178305.1 Flavobacteriia bacterium
AATCGCACCACAATGTAGGAGGTTTGCCTGATTATATGAAATTACAAGTTGTTGAACCTTTACGTTTATTGTTTAAAGATGAAGTTCGAAGAGTTGGTCGTTCGTTGGAAATTGCGGATACTATTTTAGATAGACATCCATTTCCAGGGCCAGGGTTAGGTATTCGCATCTTGGGGGAAGTAACAGCTGAAAAAGTTAGAATTTTACAAGAAGTTGATAATATTTTTATTTCTGGTTTGAAAGAAGATGGGTTATATAACGATGTTTGGCAAGCAGGAGCTATTTTTCTACCTGTTCAATCTGTTGGCGTGATGGGTGATGAAAGAACTTATGAAAACGCTGTTGCTTTAAGAGCTGTAAGTTCTACGGATGGTATGACTGCTGATTGGTGTCATTTACCGTATGAATTTTTAGCTAAAATTTCGAATAAAATAATCAATCAAGTGAAAGGAATTAACAGGGTAACTTACGATATTAGTTCTAAGCCGCCAGCAACAATCGAATGGGAATAAAAAGATTGAAATTAGTTTGTTTTAGGATTGATTCTTGGTAATTATAGTTTAAAATAATTGAATAAATGGTTAAAATAGGTTTGTTGCTTAGTTTTCTTGTGATTTTTACCTCAACTTTTGCTCAGCCAAGTGATGTTCCAATCGAAGTGGTTAATGGGAAAAAATACTATGTTCATATAGTTCAAGGGGGAAATACGCTTTGGGGAATTCATACAATGTATAATGTTCCTGTGAATGATATTGTTTTGTCGAACCCCGGAGTTGAAAATGGAGTGAAAGAAGGACAAAAATTATTAATTCCAGTGAATACCAATGCAACTCCTATAAATTCGGAACAAAAAAAACATACTGTTCAAGCGCAAGAAACTCTTTATGGAATCTCAAAAAAATATGGAATCACTTCGGACGAGTTAATTGAAGCAAATCCAGGGATAGAAAATGGAATTAAAGTTGGTCAAGAACTAATTATTCCAGAAAGCAATAATATACAGCAAATAATTGAACCTTCAAATTCAAACATAAAAACAAGTTCAGGAAAAGAATTGAGTGTTGTTTTTTCGGATACAATTATTGAACATAAAGTATTGCCACATGAAACAATGTATAGTATTTCTAAAAGATTTATGGTTTCAGTAGAAGAAATACAGAAACTAAATGGCTTAAAAAACACGAAGTTGAAAAATGGGGATATTATTAAAATTCCGATTCGAAATGAAAAGTTTCAACAAGTTGAAGTTAGAGATATTAAACCAATTGATGCTAAAAAAGTTGATTCCACTTTACTTTATAAGAAGAAAGATGAATATTCAATCGCTTTATTGTTACCATTTTTTCTGGATAAACAAGATGCTACAACGAAAACAGTCTCAGATTATGCTACTGAATTTTATATGGGGGCGAAATTAGCGATTGATTCGTTAGAGAACTTAGGATTGAAAGCTAAATTATATGTTTACGATAGTAAAAATGATACTGCTTCGGTAAAAGCAATTTTAAATAAAAAAGAATTTCAGACAATGGATTTGGTAATCGGACCACTTTTTCCTGATAAAATGGGATTAGTCGCTGATTGGTGTAAAAAAAATAAAGTGAAGTATGTTTGTCCTGTTTCTGCGAATTCAAATATCATCAAAAATAATCCATATACATTTATAGCAATTCCTTCTGATGCTACATTGATGGAAGGAGCGGCACAATATGTATTGTCTCAAAATATTAAAGATCAAATAGTGCTTGTAAAACCAACAAATTCTAAAGATATTTTATTGTACGAAAGTTTCAGACAAGCTTTTTTAAACTTACCTTCAAAAGGTGCTCGACCAAAATTAATTGAAGCGAATTTAGCAGATGTAAAATCTTATTTGAAAAAAGGTTCAAATGTATATTTTATTGTACCTACAAATGATAAAACTTTTGCATTGAAATTTATTAATACATTGAATGCAAATGCGAAAAGTTTGACGGGTGTAATTTCTGTTTTAGGGACAAAAGATTGGATGAATTTTGATGAGATAAGTGGTGAATATAGGAATAGATATAATTTTCAATTCCCTTCTCCAAACGATTTTAATTATTCCTATGAAGGAACAAAAGAAATCATGAAAAAATATCGAAAAGAATACAATGCAGATATGTCTAAAATGGCAGTTCAAGGTTTTGATGTGTCTTTTTATTTTTGTATGAAATATTTAATTGGTAAAGAACCAAAAGAGGGGGTAATGACTAATTTTCAGCTTTTTCAAAAAGGACAAGGGAATGGTTTTGAAAATGGGAATGTCTATATTTTAAAACAGCAAGATTTTGAATTAATCAAATTATATGAGTCATTTGAATAAAGAAAAAATTGCAGAGAGAATGAAATCTTTGCAAGCATACATCTGTACAGCTTTAGAAAAAGTAGATGGAGTTTCTTTATTTATAAGTGATCCATGGGATAGAGAGCAAGGTGGAGGAGGAATCACTAGAATTATTCAAAATGGTGGGGTAATTGAAAAAGGAGGTGTTGCTTTTTCAACCGTTCATGGAGAGGTTACAGAAACGATGCAAAAACAAATGGGGATTGAAGGAAATTCTTTTTTTGCGACAGGAGTTTCAATTGTGTTGCATCCTCATAGCCCTCATGTTCCAATTATTCACATGAATGTTCGTTATTTTGAATTAGATAATGGAACTTTTTGGTTTGGTGGAGGAATAGATTTAACACCACATTACGTTATTGAATCGCAAGCAAAAGTGTTTCATCAAGGTTTGAAAAACATTTGTGATTATTATAATATAGATTTTTATCCCCAATTTAAAAATTGGGCTGATGATTATTTTTACATCCCTCATCGCAATGAAACAAGAGGAGTGGGAGGCATCTTTTTTGATCATTTAACAGCGGAAAAGGCAGGGCTGACAAAAGATGAAATTTTTAATTTTTGTATTGAATTAGGTGAAAATTTTCCTATTTTGTATAAGCAACAAGTAGAATTAGGAAAAAATATTCCAATTACAGAACATGAAATTCAATGGCGAAATCTAAGAAGAGGAAGATACGTTGAATTTAATTTAGTAAACGACCGTGGAACAAAATTTGGCTTAGTTTCAAATGGCAGGACAGAATCAATTTTAATGAGTTTACCAGCAAATGCTTCTTGGGAATATAATTACCAAGCACCTAATAATTCTAGAGAAAAGCAAACGCTCCTGAGTCTGAAAAAAGGAATCAATAGACTGGGTTAATAAAATTAGTATTGATTGAAACCTATCTGAGCGTTATTGTTTTTCGGATTTTATCGATAATTTTTATTTTTTTATTTGTTTTTAGGCAACTAAATTGCTAATTTTCCGTCAGCTATAATGAACTGATAAAAATATACTATGAAATTCTCCCTACTCTTATGTGAAATTAACGGCACATTTTATAAAAATGAAGCTTTAAACATTGTCATCAATCTTGTTTACTAAATATAAAATTATGATTATGAATAAGATTTTTATCCTTACATTTTCTTTATCATTGATGTCTTTCAATTTTAAAAATAATTCTATAAATACAGTCTTTTCGTATAAACAGGAGACTAAGAATTACTGTCATGTTTTTCATGATAATTTAACACCTGAGATCGCTTTGAAGTTTCAAAGTTTTTTTGAAAAGCTTAAAGGAGTAAATTCTTGTGTGATTCATTTAGAATCTAAAACTATGAATCTTGTTCTAGATTCAAGGATTCAAAACAATGAAATAAAGAATTTGATTCAAGAATTAGAACATAAATATTTTGAATAATTTTTCAAAATTCTTCTGTAAAATAATTTGAATACGCATTAATTTTTAATTATTAGACTCTTTCTTTATTCAGAGTTTTAATAACAAAATAAAGACACATGAAAAATCTATACATTATATTATTGTTGAATTTATTGACTTATACAGTATTTTCACAAGGAGGAGATAACGCGGCAAGTGCTGCTGCCTCTCCAATAACAATTCCATTTACGGCTGCAGGTTCTACTGCACCAGGATCTGTTAATGATGATTATACTTTTCCAACTGGGTATGCAAGCGGATATACGCAAGGTCCAGATTGGTTATACTATTTTTGTGCACCTGCTAACAATACCGTTTTAGTCAGTTTAAGTTTTACAGCAAGTACTTCATCTCCTGTTTTACCATCCTTATCAGTATGGCAAGGAGGGGCACCAGGTGTAGGAACTGTTGTGGATACGGTTGCTGTATTTGGAATGGATAATAATGTTGAAGCATTGTCTTTTCCTGTGACAGCAGGTACTTGTTATTATATTATGGTGGATAATTGGCCAGCTTATGCTTCAGGTTTCCCTTATACAATAAGCGTTTCTTACCCACCAACACCGTCTTTACAACCTGCTTGTACAAATATTGGGTATGATAATGGGAATTTTACAGGGTGGTTAGGTGAATGGGGATATACAGTTACAACAAGTGCTCCTTCTGCTCAAATCCCTGATTTTACACCAAATACATTTAATACCACTTCAACTCAACATACCATTACATCTGGAGCAGCGACTGATCCTTTGGCTGGATTTCCAAAAGTTTGTCCAGGCTTAGGACCAAATTCGATGAGGTTGGGTGATGGAGCAACTGGAGGTTATGGAGGTTCATCGATTGAACAAAAATTTACTGTAGCAGCTTCCAATGCTTTATTTACATATCATTATGCTGTTGTAATTACGGATGCAGTTAACCCAGTTCCAATGTTAGGAGTAGATGGAACAGATAGTTTAGATGCTTTTGGTTCAGTTGTGTATTATCAAAATTACACAAATACAGGAGATTCAGTTACAAGACATCCTGCAAATCAACAGCCTTATTTTAAAGTTGATTTATTTGATTGCAATGGTTTACCTTTAACTTGTGGGCAATATTTAGTTGTAGGAGGCGCGGGTATTCCAGGCTTTACACAAATAGGAACTTCAAACACATATTATAAAAACTGGACTTCCGTTTTTATAGATTTAACTCCTTATATTGGTTCATGTGTTACAGTGAAGTACACTGTAGCAGATTGCTCTCTCGGTGCCCATTATTGTTATGCTTATATTGATGCAATTTGTGCTCCAATGGCTATTACTGGAACGAATAATATATGTCCTGGAAGTTCTACAACATTATCTGCTCCAATTGGAGGAGAATCTTATGCATGGACGATACAAGGTTCTTCAACTGTAATCGGAACAGGGCAAACTTTAACAGCTTCTCCTGTTGTGAATACAATTTATGTTTGTAATATCACTTCTGTAACAGGTTGTAATACTCAATTAACATATCCAGTTAACGTTTATCCTGTTGTTACTGCTACCTCAACTTCTACAACTGTTTGTCAGGGTGTTACTGGTTCAATTAACTGTACAGCTTCACCTGCTGGGGGAACATACTCATGGACTAATGGTGGGGGAATAACTTCCTCAGTCACTCAAACGCCAGCATCAACTACAATATATACGTGTACATATACGGATTTAGATGGATGTACAGATACTGCAATCGGGACAATTTATGTTAATCCTTTGCCAATTGCACCTCCAACAACTCCTGTAACTTATTGCCAGAATCAAACTCCAAACAGTTTAACATCATCTGTAACTCCTTCTGCTGGTTGTACGATAAATTGGTACGGTACGACATCTGGTGGTGTCCCTACAAGTACGCCTCCAACTGTGTCAACAGCAACTGCTGGGCCAACAACTTATTATGTGTCTCAAACAAATACAGCAACAGGCTGTACAGGACCACAATCAACAATAACGGTTACTGTAAATCCACTACCAATTATTACTGTAAATTCACCATCAACATGTGCAGGTATTGCTGTGACGTTAACGGCAAATTCAACAATAGCAGGTTCTTCTTTTTCTTGGTCAACAACACCAACTCAAACAGGAAGTTCAATATCCGTTTCTCCATTAGTACCAACTTCATATACCGTAACAGGTACAAGTCCATTAGGTTGTTCAAATGCAGCTACATCGAATGTATCAATAAATGGATCTTTGAATTTAACTGTAAATGATACGACTATTTGTAATGGGGGAACAGCTATCTTAACAGCTGCAGGAGCTACTAATTATTCATGGGCGTCAGGTGAAACAACAGCATCTATTACAGTTACTCCATCTGCAACTACAACATATTCGGTTACTGGAACGACCGCTGGCTGTACAGGTACGGTTACTTCAACGGTTACAGTAAATCCTGTTCCTACAGTTTCAGTTAACTCTTCTACAATTTGTAATGGGCAATCAGTAAACGTTGTTGCTACACCTTCAATAGGAGGTGGAAGTTATTCTTGGAGTCCAGTTAGCCCATTGACTCAAACAATATCGGTATCACCAAGTACAACAACAAATTATACGGTAACATACACTTTAAATGGTTGTTTAAACACCGGCACAGGAACAATTACAGTGAATCCAGTTCCTACTGTTACAGTTACTAATGATCAAATTTGTGCAGGAGAATCAGGTTCATTAGTTGCTACACCTTCATTGTTGGGAGGGGCTTATCTTTGGACACCTACAAATTTAACGGCTTCAAGTATTACTCAATCCCCAATCAATACCACAACCTACAATGTTGCTTATACTTTAAATGGATGTGTAGCGAATGGATCGGGAATTATTACAGTAAATCCATTGCCTTTAGTGGATGCAGGATTGAACCAAGTTGCGTGTATTGGTTCAATGGTTACGTTAACTGCAACAGGAGCGTCAACTTATTCATGGGATAATGGAGTTTCAAATGGTGTTCCATTTGCACCGGTCTCAACTTTGACTTATACAGTTACAGGAACATCTTCATTTGGTTGTGTTGCTACAGATAATGTTACAGTTACAGTTGAACAATTACCAGTTGTTTCATTTGTTCCAAGTGATACATTTGGATGTGCACCTTTGAATGTTATTTTTACAAATACTACGCCTGGTGTCACTAATTGTGTTTGGACAATAAGTGACGGAACGACATTATTCGGATGTTCATCTGTTTCTCATATTTTTAATCAAGCTGGCTGTTTTGATATTACGTTAACGACTTCAAGTGCTAATGGATGTACAAACAGTTTAACAGAGTCCAGTTTAGTTTGTGTTGAAGCTCCACCAGTTGCAGCATTTAGTGTTTCGCCGAATGTAATGCCAAATTATGCAACACATTGTAATATGTCAAATAATTCATCTGGGGCAGTTAATTATTTATGGAATTTTGGAGATGGAACAAATTCAACGGATGTTAATCCAGGGCATATTTTCCCAGGGACTGAAGAAATGGATTATCAAATTCGATTGATAGCATATTCTCCTTCAGGATGTGTTGATACAGCTTATGCTACTGTAACAATTTACGAGGAAACGATTTTTTATGTGCCGAATACTTTTACTCCTGATGGGGATGATTTTAATGAAATATTTAAACCTGTATTTACTTCAGGATTCGATCCAGATGATTATACATTATTGATTTTTAATAGATGGGGAGAATTAATATTTGAATCCCACAATGTTGATGTTGGATGGAAAGGAACTTATGGAACAGATTCAAAAATTGTTCAAGATGGGACATATACTTGGAAAATTATATATAAACATAAAAATGATAAACGTAAGAATGTTGTTGTAGGACACGTAAATGTCTTAAAGTAATAAATAAAAAAGTTTTAATTTTACAGCTATGATTAATTTCATAGCTGTTTTTTTTTACCTAATTTCTAGGTAATAATACTTAATATGATGAATCTAAGGATAGATATGCTTATTTTTAAGCAACTGTTTAATTATATTGACGTTGGTTAAATAACACACTATTCTTCGAAATATGCAATACGAAGTTCGACATATTTTTATTATACTACTTGTTCTGACTTTTAAAATTTCAGTACATAGTCAAGTAAATATGGGGAATAGTGGTTCATCATCTGGGTGTAGTGGTGTTTTTTTTGATCAAGGTGGGGCAGGAGATTATTCTAATAATTTGAATCAAACTTATACCCTTTGTTCCGATATACCAGGTGAACATGTTCAAATTGATTTTTCGGCATTTAATTTAGAAGCATTTGGCGATTTTTTAACAATTTACAATGGTAATTCTACTGCTGCACCAATAATTGGGACTTACACAGGGGGAACAAATCCAGGTTATGTTCAGGGAAATAATGCTTCGGGATGTTTAACTTTTGTTTTTACTTCGAATGGTGCAATTACAGCTTCGGGTTGGGAAGCTACTATTTCGTGTGGGCTTCCTTGTCAAACGATAATAGCTGATGTGAGTACTGGTCCTATTGATGCTGATGGAATTGTAAGTATTTGTGGAGGTGATAATGTAATATTTAATGGCGTTGGTATATATCCTCAAAATAATACGACATATAATCAATCTGATGCAACCTCTACTTTTGAATGGACTTTTGGAGATGGTACTATAGCTACTGGTCAAACTGTAATTAATTCATTCGCTGGACCTGGTATTTTTGATGTAAATCTGACGATTACAGATGTAAATGGTTGTGTTTCAACTAATGATATTAATATTGTTGTTCAAGTACCAGATATTCCTGATTTCACGGGAACTTTACCTGAAAATACGGTTATTTGTTTAGGGGACTCTAATGTTCTGAATGGAATGGTTGATCCAACTCAAATTAATTTGGTTATTCCTCCAATAGTTGGAACTTTCAACATACCAGACGCATCCGGGGCGCTAAATTCAAGTAATCAAATTAATGAATTTAATCCAGGTGCTACTTTTACTAATGCAAATAATTTGAATAGTATTTGTGTTGATTTAGAGCATTCTAATTTAGGAAATATTGAAATAACTTTGATATGTCCAAATGGGCAAAGTGTCATCTTAAAGTCTTTTGGGGCTGGTGGTGCAGGTTTGTATTTGGGTAATCCAATTGACAATGCTCCTAGTGTTGGTAGTGGTTTCCAATATTGTTTTTCAATGAGTGGAGCAACTTCTCTTGTGTCAGGTTCTACTGTCATTTCAGGAAATCCGCCAGGAAATTC
Organism: Flavobacteriia bacterium; assembly: GCA_016178305.1. Lineage (GTDB taxonomy): Bacteria > Bacteroidota > Bacteroidia > Flavobacteriales_D > Crocinitomicaceae > CAIUKX01. Next base: position 9,036 of record JACOTM010000039.1, read on the forward strand.
AATCGAAGCTGGAACATACTTACCTTCGGGAAACTTTTCAAGTTTAGTTGGTTGCCCGTTAAATGGTCCTTGGACTATTCAAATTAACGATAATTTAGGTGGTGATGATGGAAATTTATTTGGCTGGAATATTGAATTTAATCAATCGACATTACCTCCTGGTTCAATTTATATTCCTAATATAGAGTCATCAGGCTGGTTGCCTGACCCTACAATAATTACAAATAGTGGGGGACAAATTGTAGTAGTTCCAACTTCTCCTGGTACTGCATGTTATAATTTTCAAGCTATTGATGAATTTGGATGTCCTTATGTTCAAGAAGTTTGTTTTATTGTTTTAGCCCCAGGAGAAGGAGGTTGTCCTGATTGTTTGATTACTAATTTTACAGCTAATTCGACGATAGCTCCATGTTCGGATCAATACACAACAACAGGAGTTATAGAATTTACAGAAGCACCTAATTCTGGTAGCTTAATTGTTGAAGATTGTCAAGGTAATTCTGTAGTGGCGGATACTTATCCTTTTAATTCTCCAGTAGGTTATACATTGATTGGAACAAATGCGGATGGTCAAGCATGTGAATTTAAAGCTTATTTTTCTTCAGATACAAGTTGTCAACAAATTATTCCATTTACTTATCCTATAGCTTTTCCAGGTGATGAATCAGGAACAGTTACTCCTTCTATGGAAGGTTATTCGACACATTCTTTTGTCTTGTGTAATTCAGATATTTTTCATGCTAACTCAAATGATGATTGGATTGTTCCTGTCATTCCCCCAAATAACGACCCTGGCATTGGGTATTTGGTTTATAAATGTTCTCCAACGATTAACGGTCAGGGAATAGATCCTTTTTCAGATCCTTGTTATGTTACAACATTAACGACTGAAGATATTTCTCTGATCAATAATGGAGGAAATGCAGATCCATTTTTAATGAGCTTAGGTCTGTTAACGAACAATACTTTTTATATTGTTCCTATGTCTTTTTATTCGGTAAGTAATTCAATAATAAATTCTAATTGTTATGATTTGGACTTTTCCCAAGAAATGATTATTCAATATCTGAACCCAATAAGTTATACTTCTAGTCAAGATTGTTATGCGGGAACAGTTTCCGTTACGATAGCTGGAGGTGGTTATCCAGAATTTTATGGAGGAATTTACACAGCTTCAAATATTCAACCAATTACAGCTACATTTATAAATACAACCTCTAATATTGGAGGGACGATAGGAATACAAGGGTTAACAAATGGGCAAAATTGGTCGTTTGATATTGTCGATGGAAATTCTTGCCCGATTACAATTTCGGGTATTTTTAATGGCCCTGAAGATGCTAGTTTTTCATTTTCTCAAGCTGGATATTGTGTTACAGCTACGAATCCAACACCGATTTTGACTGGAGTACCTGGGGGGGTATTTACTTCTTCTGCTGGTTTAGCGATAAATGGGATAACAGGTGAGGTTGATATTTCGAATTCTTTACCGGGCACTTATAATGTAGTTTATACATCTCCTGCATTGGTTTGTCCAGGAATTGATTCTGTAGAATTAACGATTTCTGAAAATCCAGTTATAATTGCAGGAGTGGATCAAGTTGTTTGTGAAGGAACATTAGTTACACTTAGTGGTGCTGGTGCTGATTTTTATGTCTGGGATAATGGAGTAATTGATGGAGTTCCATTTAATTCACCAATAGGTGTTATGAATTACAATGTGATTGGAACGAATCAATATGGATGTTCAGGAAATGCAAGTGTTTTAATTACTACAAATGCAGGTCCGATTGTTAATGCAGGAATTGATCAAGTTCATTGTCAAGGCGAGACATCTGTTCTCAATGCTTCAGGAGATTTAGGATTAAATTATTCATGGAATAATGGAGTGATTGATGGAAATCCATTTATTTCTCCTGTTGGATCAACTAATTACACTTTAGTTGGAATGGATCCAGTTTCAGGTTGTTCAAGTTCGGATGTTGTAAACATATTAATTAACCCAACTCCAAATATAAATGCCGGTCCTAATATAGGGATTTGTATTAATGAAAGTGTCACGTTGACAGCTACTGGAGCCTCTTCTTATGTTTGGACAAACGGAGTTCAAAATGGTGTTGTATTTGTGCCAGATACAACGATGACTTATTCAGTTATTGGAACATTGTTAGGTTGTGTAGGTGCTAGTCAAGTAACAGTGACCGTTTTTGAACATTCAGTGATTAATGCTGGAATAGATCAATCAATTTGTATTGGAGCTAGTGCTATTTTAACTGCATTTGGTTGTGAAATGTACACTTGGGATAATAGCTTAGGAATAGGAAATAATTTTGAAGTTTTTCCAAATGTGTCAACCTTATACAGTGTTTCGGGTATTGATACAAATGGTTGCCCAGGCTCTGATACAATTCAAGTTTTCGTAAATTCATTGCCGGTTGTTGATGCTGGACCGAATCAAATTGTATGTTTTGGAACAAGTGTTATTTTAACAGGCTCAGGTACTAGTAATTATTTATGGAATGATGGCATTGTTAATAGTATTCCTTTTATTCCAGCTGTTGGACCGCACACATACGTTGTTGAAGGTACAGACAGTAATGGATGTCAAAACACAGATCAAGTTATGGTATTTGTTAATCCACTTCCATTATTAAACGCAGGAGTTGATCAAACGATTTGTGAAGGAGATTCAGTACAAGTTTCAGGTTTTGGAGCTATGTTCATAAATTGGGATAATGGAATTTCTAATAATACTTTTTTTACACCTACTGAAACGACAATATATACGTTAACGGGTACAGATGCAAATGGATGTGTGAATACTGATCAATTAATTGTGAATGTGAATGCTTTACCAAATGTAAGTGGAGGGCCAGATTTAATACTTTGTTTAGGAAATGCAGTAACACTTTCTGGTTCGGGAGCAAATATATATAGTTGGGATAATGGTATAAGTAATGGAGTTCAATTTAATCCTGTATTAGGAACTTCAGTATATACTTTAACAGGGACGGATTTAAATGGATGTGTTAATACAGACCAACTAACGATAACTGTGAATCCAATTCCGAATCCTATCATTAGTGTCCCAGCAGAATATTGTATTGGTTTCAGTGCTTCACTCTCAACAACTCAAAATTTTTCAAGCTATTTGTGGAGTAATGGTGCAAATACACCTGTAACTAATGCTACTATTTCTGATAATCCAATAGCGGTTACAGTGTCTAATGTCTTTGGATGTACAGCTTCAACGGGTGGTTTTTTAGTAATAGAAAATCCAAATGTCGTAAATAATCTTACAATTGAAATATGTCAAGGAGATTCTGTATTAATTCATGGAGTATTTGAAAGTGTTACAGGGGTATATACGCAAATGTATAATACTTCAAAAGGATGTGATAGTTTAGTTAATTGTTCATTAATTGTTCATCAATTGCCGAATGTAAATGCCGGTAATGATATTCATATTTGTACGCCCAATGAAATAATATTAGCGGCATCTGGGGCTGTCACATATAGTTGGAGCAATGGTGTTAGCAACGGAGTTCCGTTTAATCAAAATATTGGAACAGTGAATTATTCGGTTATTGGAACGAGTTCTTTTGGTTGTGAGAATGTTGATTCCGTGAAGGTAACAGTTAATCCTTTACCAATAATTCAAATCCAAAATGATACCTCGATATGTTTTGGGAATTCAGTTACTTTAACAGCTTCGGGTGCGCAAAATTATATGTGGGATTTTGGAGTTATAAATGGAATTTCATTTACTCCAATGTTTTCTAATTTATACACTGTTGTAGGGACAGATAGTAATGGGTGTCAAAATTCAGAACAAATTGCCATTAATATTAATCCGTTACCAATTGTTGACGGAGGTTTAATCTCTTCAGTATGTCAGGGGGGGCAAGTGATATTAACAGCATCAGGAGCTATATCCTTTACTTGGGATCAAGGAGTTATAAACGGAGTGCCTTTTACACCTCCAAATGGTACAACTTTTTATACAGTTACAGGTGTGGACGCAAATGGATGTTCAAATAGTGACCAAGCAATTGTGACGGTATATCCTTTGCCAATTGTTGAAGCAGGACCTGATCTTGAATTATGTTTCGGTGAACAGGCTGTTTTAACCGCAACTGGAGCTAGTTCATATTCTTGGACGAATAATGTTCAAAATGGTGTTGCATTCACACCATCCTTAGGAGTAACTAATTATACGGTAACAGGAATAAGCGTGAATAATTGTGTGAATTCAGATCAACTTGCAATAACGGTAAATTCGATTCCAATAATGAATGCAGGTTTGAACGATACTGTTTGTGTTGGGGAATTTGTAACACTTTCTGGTTCGGGAGGAGATACATATAGTTGGAATAATAATGTGATAAATGGAGCTTCCTTTGCTCCTCCAGTTGGAACGAATGTTTATACATTGACTGGTATAGATTCCAATGGATGTACGAACGCTGCACAAGTTATTGTGGTTGTAAACCCATTGCCTAATGTAAATGCAGGTGCAAATCAAGTTGTTTGTGTAGGGGCATCAATTACTTTAACAGCTACAGGAGCGAGTTCTTATATTTGGTCAAACAATGTAGTTGATGGAGTTCCATTTACACCTGTACAAAGTGCAACATATACAGTTACAGGTACTTCGCAATATGGATGTGTTGCAAGCGATCAAGTGACAATTGGAGTTGAAACCATTCCTAGTATATCATTTAGTCCAAATGTGACTTTTGGATGCTCCCCTTTAACGGTAACGTTTGTTAATCATTCTCAAAATGTAGTTGATTGCAATTGGACGTTTAGTGATGGAACTTCTGTTTCAGGTTGCGATACTATTTTTCATACTTTTGTTTCAAATTCCGGAGTGCAATGTTTTGATGTGACACTGACTTCAAGTACAGTGAATCATTGTGTAGGTGTTTCTTCAGTAAGCGATTTAATATGTGTAGAATCTTCACCAATTGCTGGTTTTACACAATCGCAATCAACCATGTTGAATTATAATACGACTTGTGCTTTTACAAATACTTCAATGGATGCTTCCTCTTATCTTTGGTTATTTGGTGATGGAAATAATTCATTTGAAACAAACGTAAGTCATACCTATTCCGCAGATGAATTTACAGATTATTTAATTACTTTAATAGCATTCTCTCCTTCAGGTTGTACGGATACAGCAATTTCGAATGTGAGTGTAGTTGAGCAATTATTATATTATGTACCGAACACCTTCACGCCAAATGGAGATGATAAAAATCAAACTTTTCAACCTGTTTTTACTTCAGGAATAGATGTTTATGAGTTTACATTATTGATTTTTAATCGATGGGGCGAAATAATTTTTGAATCACACGATGCCGCAAAAGGATGGGACGGAAGATATGGCGAAAATGAAGAATTCGTTCAAGATGATGTTTACGTCTGGAAAATCTATTTTAAAGAGAAAAATAATGATATAAGACATACGAAAGTTGGACATGTGAATGTATTGCGATAATGTGAAATTTGTTTTAACTTGATTCCTAATTCATACTTAGGTTAAGAATAGAAGACAGATTGATTGAGTCTAGATTAATGTTTACTTTTTAATATTAGTGATTCAGTATAAAAGCTTCTATTTTTTTAGGCTTTTGTTTTTTTTAATGAGATTTTTCTTAATTTCATCGAATGCAAAAACTAAGATTTATTTTATCTATATATACGATTTTTTTTGTATCGTGTCAATTGTTTACTCAAGTAAAAGAAGTAAAACAATCTCCTATAATTCCGAATCCTACCGTTTTTATACAATCTGAAGGAGAAATTGAATTTAGTTCTGATATAGCGATTTGCAATTTGAATTTACCGCTAGAGATTCAGATTTATTTACAAAATCAGTTGAAAGATTTGTTTAAAATAAAATGCAATTTTAATTCAGAAAACGGGCTGATTCAATTTAAAAAAATCGTCAATGTACCTACGGATTCTTATACAATAAACATTACTGACAATATTCTTATAACATACAGTTCTGATGCAAGTTGTTTTTATGCTGTAACATCATTGATTCAATTAATAGAAAGTCAAAGTGGAATCAATACAATTTCAAAATGCTTTGTGAGTGATTCGCCTAAGTTTGAATGGAGAGGAATGCATTTAGATGTAAGCAGACATTTTTTTACAGTTGAAGAAGTAAAAAAAATGCTTGATTTAATGGCTTTTTATAAGTTTAATAAATTTCATTGGCATTTAACAGACGACCAAGGTTGGAGGATTGAAATAAAACAATTTCCTAAATTGACAGCAATAGGAGCGTGGAGGGATAGTACTGTTATAGGACACGCAAATACGATTCCGAACCAATATAATAAGCAAAGAGAAGGTGGTTTTTATACACAAGATCAGATTAAAGACATTGTGAAATATGCACAAAACAAATACATTACGATAATTCCAGAGATAGAAATGCCAGGACATGCCAGAGCGGCATTAGCGGCGTACCCAGAATTTTCTTGTACAGGAAAGCAACATGGTGTAGAAGGTTTATGGGGTGTTTTTGATGATATATATTGTTCAAAAAAAGAAAGTATTGATTTTAACCTCAAAATATTGGAAGAAGTATTAACTCTTTTCCCTTCCGAGTACATTCATATTGGCGGAGATGAAGCTCCGAAAACAAGATGGAAAGAATGTGCCAATTGTCAAAAGGTAATGAAAGAAAATAATATCAAAGATGAACATGCATTGCAATCATATTTTATTCAGCAAATTGACCGTTATTTAACTGCAAAAGGTAGAAAATTAATCGGATGGGATGAAATTTTGGAAGGCGGATTATCTCCCAATGCAACAGTAATGTCATGGAGAGGAGAACAAGGTGGAATAGAAGCTGCGAAGCAAAAACATTTTGTCGTGATGTCTCCATCTTCTCATTGTTATTTTGATCATTATCAAACCAGTAGTTCAACTGAACCACTTGCAATTGGAGGCTATTTAACATTGGAGAAAGTTTATACATTTAATCCTATCCCTTCAGCATTAACAGCCCAAGAAACCGTTTTTGTATTAGGTGGTCAAGCGAATTTATGGACAGAATACATTCCAAATATGAAACAACTTGAATATATGATGTTTCCTCGAGCATTAGCAATGGCTCAATCACTTTGGTGTACGAATAAGCCGAATTATAAAAGTTTTGAAAATGAACTTGTAAATCATCAATTTAGAGTGTTAAGCTTGATGAAAGTGAATTATTCAAAAGCTATATTGTATCCAAAAACAAACCTTATTCGTACAAATAAGGGAATCGGTTTAGTTGTTTCGTCAATAAAGCAAGATGAAAAATTTGAGATAGAAATGGTTGAAAATCCAATTGTATCTTATTCAAATCCAAGTGTTATCAAAACATTAACTTCAAAAGATACTTTGTTTTTTGATCGACTGTCAAGTTCAAATAATACAAAATTAGCAACAATAACGATTAAGTCAGATGTTTTAAAAAAACCTTTAAGAATAGAAGTAAATACGAATTCAACAATTGGACTACCAGTGTCTTTTGCAACATCTCCAAATGTGAAATTTAACAATAGGGGAGATTTAGCTTTAGTAGATGGAATTAGAGGAGCAAGACCTTGGAAAGGAGATGAATGGTTGGGTTTTGATCAAGATACGATTGAATTTACCTTAGATTTATTAGCGGTTAAAAAAATTAAAGAATGTAAAATTGGATTTTTAATGGCTAATGGTTCTTGGATATATTTACCTAAAAATGTAACTATTTTCTTATCCAAAGACAATGAACATTGGAATTCTTTACATAAGAGTAAAGCAACAGAATATTTCTCACAATTTGTTTTCAAAAAAGCAAGATATGTAAAAGTAAAAGTTGTTTCTAATTCAAAAATTCCAGAAGGAAAAGAAGGTGCAGGTTTTCATCCGTGGACATTTATTGATGAAATTGAAATTATTACAAAATGAAATTAGAATTATGTGCAGCTTCCTTGGAAGCAATTCAAATAGCGAAAGAATTAAATTTTGATAGAATTGAAATTTGTCAAAACTTAGAGCAAGGAGGAATTACTCCTTCATTTGGTATGATAGAATATGCGATGGCTTTTGGCATTGAAACACATGTGTTAATTCGTCCCAGACCTGGAGGTTTTATCTATAATGAACAAGAAGTAGAGGTCATTATCAGGGATGTTTTAGCTTGTAAGTCTATTGGAGCTCACGGAATTGTGTTTGGGGCGTTAAATAATAATAACGAAATTGATAAAGAAACAATGAAAGAAATTGTTTCTAAATGCGAAGGAATGCAAGTGACTTTTCATCGCGCTTTTGACGATTGTATTGAGTGGAAAAAAACAATTGATTTATTAGTTGAACTTGGTGTGAATAGGATTTTAACTTCTGGCTTAGCCCGTAATGTTGATAAAGGATATGAGTTATTAAAATCTATGAGTGCATATTGTCAGGAAAAAATTGAATTGATGACAGGGGGAGGTGTGAATGCTTCTAATATATTAAAATTAGCAACTGAAATAAAACCAGCAGCTATACATTTTTCAGGAACAGTTAACAAATTTATTGATGAAGACTCCATGTTTTCCGAAGAGTGTTTACAAATAGATAAAGAGCGAGTTATTCGAATGTTGAAAGCGTTGAATTTATAAAATTTAGAACTTAAGAGAATTAAATTCGATCTAAAACGTATTTAATTAATTCTTTCATTTCAACTTCGTAACTTGCAGCAAATTCTTTTGTTTGGCGATTGCCAATTCCAAGGCAAATAGTTGTACATTCATGACCCAAAGCTTTTCCAAGAGCAGATAAAGCAGAGCTTTCCATTTCAAAATTATTGATTTTTAATTCATTATATTCAAAATTTGAAAAACGTTCATTCATTTGGTCAGTACTTAGTGGCAATCGTAAAATTCGACCTTGGGGACCATAAAAACCACTACTTGTTACAGTAATTCCTTGAATCGTTTTATCAGATTTTAATTGATTAATTAATTTTAGAGACGATTGAGTTGTATATGGTTGAATAGTTTTTGGAAATCGAAGATGTTGAATTATTTGATTGTTTAGTTGATTTTCTTTTTCATCGAAATTGATTGCATAAAAATGGGCAACATTATCTAAACCAAAAGAATATTCAGAAAGAATAAACGAAAGAATAGGAACTTTAGGATTTAGAATTCCACAAGTTCCTATTCGAATAATGTCCAAAGATGTTTTTAGAATTTTATCTTCTCGAGTTTGAAAATCGATATTTGCAAGGGCATCCAATTCGTTGATTACAATATCTATATTATCAGTGCCTATCCCAGTGGAAATAATGGAAACACGTTGTTTTTTATAAGTACCTGTTATCGTTACAAACTCGCGATGTTGCGTTTGAAAATGAATTTCATCAAAATAAGCCGCTACAATTTCAACACGATTGGGGTCACCAACGAGTATTATTTTGTGAGCTAAATTTTCAGGTCTTAGCCCTAAATGATAAATTTTACCCTCTTTTGTTAAAACTAATTCTGATTCTGGATATTGCATCTTTTGATTTTAAACGGCTACATTGTGTTCTCTTAAAGCATCGTTTAAAGATGTTTTAAGGTCAGTTGATTCTTTTCTTAGTCCGATGATTAAAGCACAAGGAACTTGGAAATCTCCAGCAGGAAAATTTTTAGTATATGAACCTGGAATAACGACGCTTCTTTCAGGAACATATCCAATATGTTCAACAGGTTTTTCATTGGTTACATCAATAATTTTTGTTGATTTTGTTAGAACAACATTTGCACCTAGAACAGCTTCTTTTCCGACACGAACACCTTCAACCACAATACATCTAGAGCCAATAAAAGCTCCATCTTCAATGATTACAGGAGCAGCTTGTAAAGGTTCATCTACAAATGCTCCAATATTAACATAAGAAGGCATTAAAATTACTCCTTTTGAAATGTAAGCGCCATAACGGGCAACAGCAGGAGGTACAACGCGTACACCTAATTCTTTATAATTTGTTTTAAGGGCCATTTTATCATGAAACTCAAAAGGACCAACTTCAATTGTTTCCATTTGCCGAATAGGAAAATACATGACAACAGCTTTTTTAACCCATTCATTAACAACCCATGAATTGTTTTCTCCTGGCTCAGCAACTCTTAATAGACCTTTGTCAAGGTCCTCAATAACTTTGTCGATCGTTTTAATTGTTTCCTTTTCTTGCAATAATGCACGGTTGTTCCATGCTGCTTCAATAATAGATCTCATTTTTTTATTTTAAAGGCTAAAGGTAAATATTTGTATTCATCTATTCAATAATTGAGTCGATAAAGTGTAAGATATTTCTATTGTGGGAGTATAATTATGGAAAAAGAATAGAAATATTTTATTCAAAGTTTTCATAGGATATTTCAATAAACACTAGAAATTATTATGATTTTGCATAAAAGATTAGAAATCATCCCTTATCTTTGTCTGTAATGGGAAAAATAATTGCAATAGATTTTGGTTTGAAAAGAACAGGGATTGCCATTACTGATGAAAATCAAATAATAGCAAGTGGTTTAAAAACCGTTGAATCAAAAATATTAATGCGTTTTTTAATCGAACTTTTTCAAAAAGAAAACATTGAAAAAATAGTTTTAGGATTACCGAAAAGGTTAAACAATGAACCAACACATATCACTGAAAATGTAATCTTATTGAAAGAAGCTTTAGAAAAACAATTTGTAGGAATAGAAGTCGTATTGTTAGATGAAAGATTTACTTCAAAAATGGCTTTTCAGACAATGATTGATAGTGGATTGAATAAAAAACAACGTCAAAACAAAGAATTAATCGATGAAATTAGTGCTACAATTCTTTTACAATCTTTTATGGATTCGAATAAAAGATTTTAGCTTAACTTTGTAAAATAAAAATTCAATAGAAAATTACTGATAGAATGATATTACCAGTTGTAGCATACGGTGATCCTGTATTAAAAAAAGAAGCAGAAGAAATCACGAAAGATTACCCTGATTTAGATAAATTAATCTCAAATATGTTTGAGACAATGTATGAAGCAGCCGGAGTAGGTTTAGCTGCTCCTCAAATTGGAAAATCAATTCGTTTATTTGTTGTTGATGGAAGTCCTTTTGCAGAAGAAGAGGAAGAAGAGGAAGAAATTGATCCAAGAGCAATAGGAATCGAAAATTTCAAGCAAGTTTTTATTAATCCAGTTATTGAAGAAGAATTTGGGGAAGAGTGGGCTTTTAAAGAAGGTTGTTTGTCTATTCCGAAAATTAGAGAAGAAGTATATCGAAAAGAAAAAGTTAGAATTACATATTACGATGCTGCATGGAACTTTAAAGATGAAATCTTTGATGGTTATGCCGCTCGTATCATTCAACATGAATATGATCATATAGAAGGAATACTTTTTACAGATCATTTGTCTGCGATAAAAAAGAAATTAATTTCCAAAAAACTTCAAAATATTTCAAAAGGAGAAGTTTCTGTAGATTATAGAATGAAATTTCCAGCCGCTAAAAAAGGAAGATAATGTATATAAAAATATTAATTGGAAGTTTGGTTTTATCTCTTGTTGTAATTTCATGCAGAGGATCAAAATCAAAAATAAGTAACAAAGATTTGACAATCGAAGAAGTGAAAAATAGAGTTTTAGCTTATGAAGATTCTATAATGACTTTTCAAAAAAGTCAAAAAGTAGTTCCTGCTTATTTTCAAGATAGTTTAATTAATGCCTTGAAATTATTTTATTCAAAGTTTCCGGAAGACAAATCAGCTGCTAAATGTTTAGATAAAATACAAATGTTTTATTCGGGAAATGGGCAAGTACAATTAGCTGTTAAATATGCTGATACACTGATAGAAAAGTTTCCGAAATATAAAAATAGATCATTGGTGTTGGAAAGTCAGGCTGCGAATTACGATATGTTTATTAATCCTAGAGATACGAATAAAGTGAAGCAATATTTCACCATGTTATTAAAAGAAAATAAATCGATGGAGACCGATAAAAGAAAAGGAATTGAATTGAGATTGAGACATTTAGAACTGACTTTTGAAGAATTTATCCAATTTCAATCAAAATAATAGATAGAAGCTGTTAAAAAAACGTTAAAGAAAGAAGATAATTAAAATACTCTCTTTATATTTGAAATAAGTAAAAAATTATAAAAGGCAAAAATTATGAAAAAGTTATTATTATCGTTATTATGTGTGTTAGGGTTAACATCGTTAACGAATAAAATATTTGCTCAAATTGAAAATGGTGCGAAAATTGAATTTTCAAAAGAAACACATGATTACGGTACTATAAAATACGGTGCTGATGGAACTTGTACTTTTGAATTTAAAAATACGGGGAACGAACCTTTAATAATTTCAAATGCAAAAGGATCATGTGGATGTACTGTTCCTGTTTGGCCAAAAGAACCAATTGCTCCAGGAGCAAAAGGTGTGATAACTGTAAAATATGATACAAAAAAGCCAGGTGCAATCAATAAAATGGTTACAATAACTTCAAATGCAGTAAACGAACCAAATAAAATAATTCGTATTAAAGGTAATGTATTGCCTGCTCCAGAAGATGGTACTCCTGTAAACAACGCAGGTCCTTCATCGAATTAATAAAATGAAATTTTTTAAAGAAATATGAAGCCTTTAATTTTCATGTTTTTATTCTTGAACTCCGTCTTTTGTTTTAGTCAAGAGGCGGTTTTTAGTATAAAAAAAGATGTGTTTAAATTTCCAGATACCAACGAAGGTGTTTTATTAGAGCATACTTTTGTATTTGTAAATTCAGGAAATGAGCCGTTGATCGTTTCTGATTACTCTGTCGGATGTAAATGTACGGTTGTAAAACTGCCGAATGAACCGATATTGCCTGGTCAAAAAGGAGAGATTAAAATTTCATTTGATACCAATGGAAAATATGGATTTCAAAATAGGACGATTTATTTAATGGTAAATACGAAAAAGAAAGTTGAAAAATTGAGATTTAAGGTTACTGTTATACCTAAATCATAGATTTTATTTTGAGAAATACGTAAAAATGATTAGGAAATACTTAAAAATGCAGTTTTTACTTGAATTTAAGTGAAAAAAAATACTATTTTTGTGAAGGTTAACATTGAAAAGAATGATTAAATTCATTATTCACAAAAAAAAAATATATGCATAAATTTTTATTAATTACAATTTTATTATCTACTTTTTCATTTGCGCAAGAAGTTGAAAAATCATCTCCATTTAATAAGTTATCAATTGATGGAGGTTTAGGGTTTAATAATGCGATTTCTCCTTTTTCTTCGGGTTATTCAAATGATAAATTTAATCTTTTCACTTTAAATTTAGGTGGTCGTTATATGCTAAATAATAAATTCGGAATGAAATTAGATTTAGGATATAACCAGTTTCATCAAGGTAAAAATAGTTTGAATTTTAATTCTCATTTATTGACAATGTCATTTCAAGGAGTTGTGAATGTTGCAAGTCTTTTACAATTCAATACTTTTTCAACGAGATTAGGTTTTTTAGCACATGGAGGATTTGGATTTTCTTCTCTAAGTGGAGAGAAACTTAAAGTGCTAAAAGGCGGTGATGAAATGATTCATTTAGTTTTTGGAATTACACCCCAATATAAAATAAATGAAAAAGTAGCTATATATGGCGATGTATCTATGATGGCAAATTATAAGCAACATTACAATTTTGATCATACAAGTACTACTCCGGCGGATAATCGAAGAGGAAGTTTTGCAAATTTAACCTTTGGAATTTCATATAAATTAGGTTCGGCTGAAAAACATTTAGACTGGGTTTTTGATGCTCCAACACCTAAAGAAGAGGTGAATTTAACAGCGACTGAAGAGCGTGTAAAAGCGATTGAAGAAGGTGTTAAAGATGATGATAAAGATGGCGTATTAAATATGTACGATTTAGAGCCAGCTACACCAGAAGGAGCAATTGTGAATACAAAAGGTCAAAAGGTTAATCCTGACGTGGTAGAAGAAGTGAAAGATACAGCTTCTATAGGTAAGGTGGTTGGAGTGATTAAAGAAGATGTGAAAATTGATGAAAAACCAATTAAAGATGTTTCAGGTACAAAATCAATAAATGGCATGGATGGGTTGTTTTTTACAGTTCAAGTTGGTGCTTATAATTATTTTATGAAAGTAGAAAGTCATAAAAAGTTAGATCAAGTTTACATGATTACTTTACCTGATGGAAAAATTAGATTCTGTACAGGTGTGTTTGCTTCAGATAAAGAGGCTTATCCCTTAGTATATAAAGCAAGAGGTTTAGGATTTACAGACGCATTTTTAACAGCTTATTACAAAGGAGAAAGAATTCCTATTTACAAAGCAAGAGAGTTGTTGAAAGAGCATGGTCCTTCAATACTTGATCCAGCAGTAAAAAAATAAAATGAATTAATATAATAAGAAGGGAGACAAAATCTCCCTTTTTTTATGGGGATAATTTACTAAAAACTGACAAATGAAAGACTTTTATGCCAAGTTGTCTGTAAAATTGAAGCTGGCAAAATCTTTGTTTAATTGTTTACCAATCAATAAAAAAGTTATGTCTGAAGAAAAAGAAATTGGCAAAGAACAGGATATTCATGAAAATGAAGAAGCTCAAAATGTTAAAGAAGTTGCAGCAGAGGAAAAAATTGAATTAACTTGGGAGGATAAATACAACGATATTAATGATAAATTTTTAAGGTTGTACGCTGAATTTGATAATTTTAGAAGAAGAACAAATAAAGAAAAATCTGATTTAATTATCAATGCTGGCTCAAGTGTGTTGAAAGATATGCTTCCGATTATGGATGATTTTGAAAGAGCAATTTTGAATAATGAAAAATCAGAAGATTTGAACGGTGTGAAAGAAGGCTTTTCTTTAATTTACCATAAATTTAAAAATACATTAGAATCCAAAGGTTTAAAGCCAATGATTTCTAAAGGGGAAGTTTTTGATTCAGAATTACATGAAGCTATTGCAAATGTTCCTGCTCCGTCAAAAAAAGAAATAGGTAAAGTTATTGATGATGTAGAAAAAGGTTATTTGATGAATGAAAAAGTGATCCGATTTGCTAAAGTTGTAGTTGGTCAATAATATTTTTGAAGTTAAAATGAGTAACAAAAGAGATTATTACGAAATATTAGGTGTTTCAAAAGGTGCTGACGCTGCTGAAATTAAAAAGGCGTACAGAAAAATGGCTTTGAAATACCATCCTGATAAAAATCCAGGTGATAAAGCTGCTGAGGATAAATTCAAAGAAGCAGCGGAAGCTTATGAAATATTAAGTGATTCAGATAAAAGATCAAGATACGATCGATTTGGGCATGCTGGAGTTGGTTCAGGTTCAGGTGGATTTGGTGGGGGTATGAATATGGATGACATATTCTCTCAATTTGGAGATGTTTTTGGAGGCGCATTTGGAGGAGGTGGTTTTGGAGGAAGTCGCTCTGGTGGTGGTTCTAGAACTGCGAGAGGAACAAATTTACGTGTTAAAATGAAATTGACTCTTGAAGAAATAGCGGAAGGAGTTACGAAAAAAATAAAAGTTAATAAGTTAGTAAATGCTGATGGTGTAACTTATAAAAATTGTTCAACTTGTGGTGGTTCAGGTAGAGTGACTCGTGTAGCTCAAACTTTTTTAGGTGCGATGCAAACTCAGTCAACTTGTCATGTTTGTCAAGGTGCAGGTAAAATGATTGATCAAAGACCGTCAGATGCTGATGCGCAAGGATTAAAAAGACAAGAAGAGGTAATCGAAGTGCAGATTCCGGCAGGTGTTGAAGAGGGAATGCAATTAAGTGTTTCTGGAAAAGGAAATGCAGGACCTTTTAATGGGATACCTGGAGATTTAATTGTAGTAATCGAAGAGCTGGCACATGAGGAATTGAGAAGGGAAGGAGAGAACTTGCATTATGAAGCCTTTGTGAACTTTGTCGATGCGGTACTTGGCGAGTCGATTGAAATCCCGACAATTGGTGGGAAAGCAAAAATTAAAATAGAACCAGGAACTCAAAGTGGAAAAATGTTACGCTTAAAAGGGAAAGGATTGCCGATTTTACAAAGACATGGTCATGGAGATTTGTTAGTTCATATCAATGTGTGGACTCCTAGAAAAGTATCAAAAGAAGAGCGTGAAATTCTTGAGAAACTTAGGAATAGTGATAGTTTTAAGCCGAATCCAGATGGCAATGAAAAAGGTTTTTTTCAGCGAGTGAAAGATATGTTTCAATAAATAATTAAAGGCTTTGTTTTATACAAGGCCTTTTTTTTGTAAACTTGGTATAATAAAAAAGAATAGGATGAATTTTATTGATTTAGGGTCTAAAGGAGATAATAAAATAACAAGTTATATTTTTACAATACTTTTGATTGTTTTAGGTTTTTTGACTTTGGGTCAGTTGCCTTTATTTGTATTGTATTTAATTAAACAAGAGGCTTCAAGTACATTGTTGCATACTCAACACGATGTCATGAAATCAATTGGGTTAAATTCATTTTTTGCCACCGTCATGTTTCCGTTTTTAATTTCATTATTAGCATTGTTTATAGGTCTCAAATTTCTTCATAAACGAAAGTTAAGGACCGCTTTTACCAGTAGAGACAGATTTGATTTTAAACGCTTTTTTTTAAGCTTTTTTATTTGGATTTTTGTGAGCTTTGGGTTTTTAGCATTTACTTTTTTTAAAGAAGATACGATTCATTTTAATTTTGATTCTTCTAAATTTTTCATCCTCTTGTTGCTTTCACTTATTTTTGTACCGATTCAAACTTGCTTTGAAGAAATCTTCTTTAGGGGGTATTTGATACAGGGATTAAAATCGGCATATAAGAAAGCTTGGTTAGCAGTATTATTGTCAAGTATTTTATTTGGATTGTTACATTTTTCAAATCCAGAAGTAGATAAATTAGGGAAAATTTTATTGATTTATTATATTTTGAGTGGATTGTTTTTGGGCTTATTAACATTAATGGATGATGGAATAGAGTTGTCGTTTGGATATCATTTGGCGAATAATATTTTTGCTGCAGTAATTTTAACGAATGAATGGCAAGCTTTTCGAACAGATGCTTTGTTTTTAGATAATTCCAAACCAGAATTTAGTGTTGAAAATTTGCTTACCATATTTCTTTTACAACCATTATTACTGATCCTTTTTTCTAAAATTTACAAATGGAAAAATTGGAAAGAAAAATTATTTAATTAATTTACTATTGATTATGCAAGCTGAGTTAATTTCAATTGGTGACGAGCTTTTAATCGGACAAACGATCAATACGAATGCCGCATGGTTAGGGATGGAGTTGTCTTTGATGGGGATTTCTGTTTCTAAAAGTGTTACGATTCAAGATGATGAAAGTGCGATCAAAAAAGCAATTGACACAGCTTTTTCTAATTCAGAAATAGTAATAATTACAGGAGGTTTGGGACCAACAAAAGATGATATTACGAAATATGTTTTGTGTGATTATTTTCAAACGGAATTGGTCATAAACGAAGAAGTTTTAAAGCGAGTTGAAGAATTTTTCACGAAAAGAGGACGGAAAATGTTGGATGTCAATATTCAGCAAGCTGCTCTTCCAAAGACATGTGAAATATTGGATAATCTACAAGGGACGGCGTCGGGAATGTGGTTTGATTATGAGGGGAAAGTATTGATTAGTTTGCCAGGTGTTCCTTACGAGATGAAAGGGATAATGTGGCAATTTGGTTTTGATAAAATAAAAAATCATTTTAAAGTGAAGTCTATTTATCATCAAACGATTTTATTGCAGGGAATAGGGGAATCGTTTTTAGCTGATAGAATGAAGGATTGGGAGAATTCAATTCGGAGTTCAGGTTTAGGATTGGCTTATTTACCAGCTGTATCAATTTTAAAGCTTCGAATTACCTCTCGAAATGGTATAAAAGATAAGGCAAAAATAGACGCTTATTTTAAAGAGTTAAAAGAAGAATTACCGCAATATTGTTTTGGTGAAGAAAAAGAAACATTAAGTGGTGTGTTAGGCAGAATATTAAGGGATAAAAAATTAACAATAGGAACTGTAGAGAGTTGTACCGGAGGGGCGTTAGCAACTTCACTTGTTTCAATATCTGGGGCTTCCAATTATTTTTTAGGCAGTTTTTTAACTTACGCGAATGATTTAAAAATAAAATTAGTTGGGGTGAGTCCAAGTGTCATAAGTTCACATGG
Source organism: Flavobacteriia bacterium (assembly GCA_016178305.1). GTDB lineage: Bacteria > Bacteroidota > Bacteroidia > Flavobacteriales_D > Crocinitomicaceae > CAIUKX01. Next base: position 27,254 of record JACOTM010000039.1, read on the forward strand.
GGTAGTAAGTAAAGAAGTAGTTGAAGAGATGGCTTTATTAGGAGCTGAAAAATTAGGGGTTGATATTTGTTTGTCAACATCAGGAGTAGCAGGTCCAGACGGAGGAACTGAAGAAAAGCCAGTAGGGACCGTTTGGGTTGGGATGGCTATCAAAGGAAATGTGTCTTCATTCAAGTTTCAATTTGGAGATAATCGCCAGCGAAATATAGAATTAACGGTAAATTCAACTTTAAATCTCCTGAGATGCAAACTTTTAGAAATTTCTATAGAAAAAAAATAAAAAATGTTTGTGTATTCGGGAAAAAATAACTTTCTTTGCACTCGCTTTAAGAATTAGGATATAATAATTAAGAAATGTCAAGAATTTGTCAATTAACGGGAAAGTCGGTAATGGTAGGGAATAATGTTTCTCACTCAAACCGCAAAACGAAACGTAAATTTTTCCCAAATTTAATAACAAAGAAATTTTTCATTCCAGAGAATGAAGAGTTTATTACTTTGAAAATATCAACTTCTGCGTTAAGAACAATTAACAAAAAAGGGATTTCAGCTTGCTTGAAAGAAGCTCGCGAGAAAGGTTGTTTAAAATAATCCTAGTTTGTCCGTTGTGAAATGGTAGAATAAAAAAGTTAAGAAATGGCTAAGAAAAGTAAAGGAAATAGAATTCAAGTAATTCTTGAATGTACAGAGCACAAAGATTCAGGTATGCCTGGAACTTCTCGTTACATTACAACTAAAAACAGAAAAAACACTCCAGAAAGAATGGAGATTAAAAAGTTTAATCCTGTTTTGAGAAAGTACACTGTTCATAAAGAAATTAAATAAGAATAGGACATGGCAAAGAAAGTAGTAGCATCGTTACAAAAAGGTGGTGGTAAAGAACATACAAAAGTAATTAAAATGGTAAAAACTGATAAAGGTTCTTACACTTTTAAAGAAGAAATTGTACATAATGATAAAGTAAAAGAGTGGTTCGATAAAAACTAATCTTAAATCTTTACTTAATGATAATATTTTAAGCTTCCTTTTGTTGAGGAAGCTTTTGTTATTTAAATAAATATGGCATTTTTTGGATGGTTCTCGAAAGAGAAAAAGGAAGATCTTGACAAAGGGCTTGAAAAAACCAAACAAAGTTTTTTTAGTAAAATTGCTAGAGTTCTTGTTGGTAAATCAAAAGTTGACTCCGAAGTTTTAGACAATTTAGAAGAAATATTAATTTCTTCAGATGTTGGTGTGGAAACCACTTTGAAAATAATTGAACGTATCGAAGCACGTGTTTCAAGAGATAAAGTTCTTGGAACTGATGAATTAAACAATGTTCTTAGAGAAGAAATAGCCGCCTTATTAGAAGAAAATAATGCGTTAAATTTAAATGGTTTTGATTTACCAAAACACGATGGCAATCCACATGTAATTATGGTGGTTGGTGTTAACGGTGTTGGTAAAACAACTACTATCGGGAAATTGGCGCATCAATTTAAAAAAGCGAATCAAAAAGTTGTTCTTGGTGCTGCTGATACTTTTAGGGCAGCAGCTGTTGATCAATTAATTATTTGGTCAGAACGCGTTGGTGTTCCTATCGTTCAACAAGGTATGGGGGCTGATCCTGCATCCGTTGCATTTGATGCGTTACAATCTGCAAAAGCTCAAAATGCGGATGTTGTAATTATTGATACTGCTGGACGTTTGCATAATAAGATTAATTTAATGAATGAATTGGGTAAGATTAAAAGAGTGATGGAAAAGGTTATCCCTGGTGCTCCACATGAAATTTTACTTGTGCTAGATGGTTCTACAGGACAAAATGCTTTTGAACAAGCAAAGCAATTTTCCTTGGCAACAGATATCAATGCTTTGGCTATAACAAAACTTGATGGAACGGCAAAAGGAGGTGTTGTCATTGGTATTTCAGATCAAATGAAGATTCCTGTTAAATATATTGGTATTGGAGAAGGTATAGATGATTTACAAATTTTTGATAAAAATCAATTTGTAGATTCATTATTTTCGTAATTAACGTACCCCAAAAAAAAGGACTCAAATTTATACAATTTGAGTCCTTTTTTTATTCATTTATTTGCCTAATATCGTTTTGAAATCTTCTTTTCCTTCATGGGTTAATTTTAAATTATTGATTAATTGAATTGCTCGTGTTAATCTTTTTTCAGTGCTTTTTACTTGAATGATATAATAAATAATATATCGTTGGATACTTGGTTTCAATAACTCAAATCTACGTTTACCCTCGCAATCTTGTTGTAATAATTCTTCTAATTCTTCAGGCATATCAAAACCGTATTTTGAATTATCAAGTTTTAAGTTAATTGAAACAGAATCGTCTAAATGAAGATTTAGTTTTTTCATGCGTGCAGTTGAAACAGTGATATAACCAAGCCCTTCTCCTAATGCAACTATGCCTCCTTGCCAGCTAATGGTATCATTAATTGAAATGATGACACGGTGATTTATTTTATTGGATTTGAGTATGGTATTCAGCTGTTGAATAATATCCATTGGGACTTCTACGTAAAACAACTTTAATTTTTCTAAACGATAAATTTGAGATTGATATTGAATCATATTTTGAAATTAAAGATTAAAATAAATGTAAAAATAGGAAATCAAAAGGACGTAAATATATTCTTGGGTTAAAATTATTTTGAGGTGCTGAGCTTAAATAATTATTGCAATCCTATAATGAAAAAAGTCCAAATCTCTTGATCCTTTATTTTGTCTAATAGCATCTTTAATTTTAGCATTAACACTTTCGGCTATAGCATTCGT